>SVRU01000064.1 GCA_015064665.1 Oscillospiraceae bacterium | reverse complement strand
GAAATTCTACGAATTTCTCCATTAAACTGGGGTCATTTTCTATCTCCGTTTTCGCCCTCTCGACGTATGCATATACGCCTTCGGAGCGAAGAACGAAGATTTTCGCACCAAATCCCCCTATCCCCTTAATAAGTGAGAGGCTAGCTCAGGTTTTTTGAACTTGAGCTAGCCTCTTTTTTCACGAAAACAATCAACCCCGACGAAAAACGTCGGGGTTGACCGCTTTTTTATTGATGATGCTTATAATTAATGATAGTATTCAAGCATGATTCCCATGCCGAGATAGTAAAGAGTTAAGTAATCACCGGTGAAGCAGCTTGCGTCGGGATTCGTCGTACCGGTCTGACCGAGTCCGTAGCATCCGCTCTTACCGTCGGTAAAGCAGGTGCCGCCGTCTGACGACTGGAATACCGGCGCTCCGGTTGCGCCGACGTATGCGTCAACCATGGGGTTGTTGTTCATATTAAGACCTGTCGTGCCGTCGATGGTAATGCTTCCGTCGTAGTCCTCACCCGTGCCCATAGCAAGACCGACGCCCATGTTTACCATAATCATATTAACGGTTTTGACACCTGTAATCTTGGTATCCGTGGTGTATGCCGCCGACATGCCGAATGCGCCTGCTGTGCCCTGAACGAGCTGGTTCATCGCAAGTATCTGACCTGCCATTGCCGTCTGTCCGACCGCAACGAACCAAGCCTCCTGACCGGTTACGTAGGAGTAAAGCTCGGACTTTCCGTCAACCTCGATGTCGACTCCGGAATTTACGTTGCTGGCAAGGGTTTTATTTTTGTTCTGTGAGAGAATAACCGGTCCGCCGCACTTGGCAAGAAGCGAGTCGGTAATATTTATCTTGATATTCTGATAATTTGCGAACGGCGCGGAATTTTCAAGTCCCAGATACTCTTGAATGTAGTTGGTGTTCCAGATGAACAGATGTCCCTGCCAAGCGTTATACAGCTTAGCTTTGTCAAGATTTACGTTAAGGTTATCGTTTTCGGGAACCATTGAAACGTAGTAAGCTTCAATGTTTGAGTTGGTAAAATTGAAAATCTGCGCGCTTACCTTGATGCATATAAGACCGCGCATGTGACGCTCGGATGCCGACTGGTCGTTGCTGTTCGGGTCGTTATCTCTGAACGCCATATTTACGACAGAGGTGCTGTAATCGTTATGATTGAAGGATTCCGAGAACAGATCCGGATCAGCTCTGAATCTGAACAGTTCGGAGGAAGAAAAAGCATCGTCGTTGTTTGCAACGCCGTTAGGAACAACGCAGGGAAGACTGTATGAGAATATGCTGAAGTAGTTTCCGTACATCGTAAAGCTCTTCTGGTCCGCAGTGAGTACGTGATAGAATACCGAGAGGTGATCGTAGAACTCTTTGTTGTAAAGATATTCCTCGGGAATATCGTCGGTAGTGACGTTAATGTTGCCGTGAATAACTATACCGCCGAGCGTTGAGGGTCTTACTATTTCGTTCTCTGCAAGGAAGCGGTTGACCGCATTAAGCTGAGAGAGGTGCCCTTCCATACTTCCGCCGTTGAGGTCCGCATCGTAATTGGTGACGATGTTAAGCTCCTTAGCGCTGTAAACGTTGTAGGCGTCAACTACGGTTATGGTATGCTCAATCGATGCCGTGCCGGTATAATTTTCAGCGGGCTTAACCGAAAGCTTGAAGGTTTTTCCAATAGCCTCTTCGGTAAAATCGTAGGTGTTTTCCTCGGAGTTTACCAAAACCATTTTTGCAAGAGCTTCGCCCGAAAGCTCTATCGGCTGGCCGTCTTCAATGAGATAAATTTTAGCCTGTGTCTTAACCGTTCTGCCGTCCTTGGTGGTAAGCTCTCCGTTATCAAGAACGAGAACGTTGAGATAAAATCTGTAGGGATTGTCGTCACCGACAACGTATGCCTGAGTCGAGTCCTTGAAGTTTTTCTTGTAGGTTTCGCGCGAGATGAGATTATCCGGGCTTGAAATACCGAATATCACGCTGTTTCCCGCAGAGGTATCCTGAACCGTGATAACGACCTCAAGCGATGCGCCGCGGTAGCTGAGCTTAAGCTTATACGTGCCCGCCTTTGAGGTGTCGATTCCGCTACCGTCTATTACGAGGTCGATATCCGTCGTGTCAACGTAGGTGTAGGTTCTGTCCGAGAAGGTGACGAGAACCTTCAAATCCTCGCAATTAACAGACTGATCTATACCTACGGTGGTCTGAAGTGTGCCGGATACCACCGTCATTGAATCAACGCCCTTTACGGTAACTATGAAGGAGGTTGACTGACCGTTATAATCAAAAATTATAGCCTTGTCACCCGGAGTGGTAACGTCGATTTCGGTTATAATAAGGTTTCCGCCGCTCTTACCTATAAGGTGTATCTGCTGATTTCCGTTTTCGTCCTCGTAAACTGCGGTGAGTCTTATCGCCTCGTAGTTGATAATCTGACCTACGATTACAGAAGAGGGAATGGTGCCGTTAAGAGCAGAGATTGAAACAAGCTTAAGAACCTTAACCGTTACTGCAGGGCTGCTTACGCCGTCGAGAGTTGCGCTGAGAGTAACCGATTTGCTGTCGCTTGCAACGTTTGTTTCAACAGTTGCGCCCACCTCGCTTGCAAGCTTGATTGCTTTGTCGCCGTTGGTGTATTCTATTTCTATCTGAAGCTTCGAGGTGTCAAACTGCGAGATGTCCGTAATTGCGGAATCGTACGTGCCCTGAAGAAGCTTTATTGCCTTTATGCCTCTTACGTGAAGCGCATGCTCGACGCTTGAGCCAAGATAGCTTACCGTAACCGTCTTATCTCCTGCCTCCGCGGTATCGAGCGCGGAAACGGTTATACCGTCGGCGAAGCCGATAACCTCGGTAATCGTGTCCTCTCCGTCGGAGAAGGTAACGGTGAGCTGAACGTTGCCCGTATCAAGCGTTCCCTTTAAGTCAACTACGGTTGCAAGACCGCTCACCGTCATTTCGGTTATCGGAAGAACCTTAACCGTAACCGAAGCCGACTTCGTAACGTCGCCGTAGGTATAGCTTACGGTCAGAGCTGTGCCTCCTGCCGTATCGGTCGCAACCTCGCTGAAGCTGAGCTTGTCAAAGTTAAGCGTTTCATCGGTATCGTTGCCGAAGAAGGCTTTTGCCTTGACGGTGGTTCTGTCGTAGGTCTGACCGAGTCCCACCATCTTGCCGTACGAGATTATCTCAAGTCCTACAAGCTCGGGGGGCGTGGTATCTATTACTACGTTTGCCGTAAAGCTTCCGTAGCTGCCATTGTAGCTTACGACGAGGGTCTTTTTGCCCTCTGCATCGAAATCAAGCTCGCCTACGTTGGTTGAATAGCCGTCGGTGAGAAGAATTTCGGTATTCTTTGAGTCGCTGTAAAATGCGTAAACCTTCATCTGTGAGAGGTCGAGCGTCTCGCCTGCCACGACGACGCGGTTTATTCCTTCAACGCGGATTCCTTCGATTCCGCAGACCTTGACCGAATGGTCAACAGTCTTGTCAAGATAGGTTATTTTAAGAATTCTGTCCTGCGCCGCGGAGCTGTCAAACTCACCGAAGGTAAGCTTTGCTGCATCTACTATTTCGGTTGAGTTGTCGGTGTAAATAACGGTTGCCTTCGTTAATACCGTGTTGAGCTTGCCGCCCAGAAGGATCTCGTTTGCAAGTCCGCTTATTGCGAGGGTCTTAACGCCTATTACGTCAACGTCAACGTACGCCGTCTTTCCGCCGAACGAAACCTCAAGTTGCTTTTGTCCGACCGTCGAGGTGTCGACGTTTTTAACCAAAAGGCTTGATGCCGAAAGGAATTTTTCGGTTCCGTTGTTGTAGGTTGCTTTCGCTGTTACGCGGCTTACGTCAAGCGCGCCGAACACCTTAACCTTGGTGTCAACCGAGCCGGGAGTTATCTCGAGGAAGGTAACGCCGATAACGTTTACTTTATGCTCGATCTCAAAGCCCTTGTATGAAATTTTAACCGTGGCTTCGCCGATTGCAGAGGTGTCTATATCTCCGACCGTGAGCTTATCTGCTTTCAGAATTTCGGTTGAGCCGTTGCTGTACGTAACTATTGCCTGAAGCTTCGTCGAGTCAAGCGTATCGCCGAGGAAAACCTCGTCGGAAATGGTGTTTGCAACTATCTTGAGCGAGCTGATTCCCGAAACGGTAACCGTAATGCTTGCGCTCTTGCCGCCGTAGGTGACGGTAAGAGTCTTTTCACCGACGGTTTCGGTGTCGGGAAGAGTTATAACCGCGTCGGCAGCGTTTATCGGCTCTTTGGTGCCGTCGCTGTAAACGGCTTCTATCTGGATTCCCGATACGTCGTATGCCGAGCCGACGGCCGCATCTTTGCTTACCGAGCCGTCAACTATTCTGATTTCTTCAAGCGTGGCGCCGGGGGTCTTTACCGTTATCTCAACGGTCGCCGACACCTCCTTATAGGTCACGGTAAGGGTTTTCTTTCCCGCCGCAGAGGTATCAAGCACGCTGAAGGAAAGCTTGTCTGCGCCAACCGTCTCAGCACTGCCGTCGCTATATGAAATTACTGCCTTAACACCGGAAAAATTCGGAGTCTCACCGACGGTGTATTCTGTGATTACGGTTTCTTCAACGATTGTCATCGAGGTTGCCTTTTTGCCCGAATCGGCGGGCGTGCAGGCGGTGAATGCCAAGACGAGTGAGAGAAGAGCCGCCGCAAAAAATAATATCCTTTTTTTCATTTTAATATCCTTTCTTTATTGAAGTACGCGCCGAAATTCGACACGGTCCGATACTGCTATGCAACACCTCCCATAAATTTTATAAAAATAAGTTAATTTGCAATAATGGTTAATTTCTCCTGAATTCCGCTTCCGTCGGTTGCTCCGATGATGATTACTGCGGCAACGCCGCCCTTGTCGATCGTGACGAGCCCCGTATCGTCAACCGAATAATTCTTCTCGGTAAGGTTGGGATCGGTTGCGAAATCAACCGTTTTGACCGAAGCGTTATCGGGATAAACGCGGTACTGAATATGATAGATATATTCGCCGTTTTGGTTTGGCTTAATAATAACGTATTTGCCTACGGCATCGTTTTCCAAAAGCCCTTCGTTGAGCACTTCTATTCTCTCAACCGAGATGACCTCGTCAAACACCTTGTACTGAAGTCCGAAAAAGCTTACTATTGCTATCGAAGCAACGTATATGACGGCGATTAGTATAACTACTGATTTTTTCATTTTATTTCTCCTTGTAGTAAAGCTTGACGTTGGAGAAGAATAGCCAAGCTCTGTATATCAGAGCGGCAGCGGCGACGAGCATGAATTTTGCAAACACGTTTGCACCCGTGGGGTCTAACATAAGAAGGAAGACGATTCCCGCAGCCGCAAAGGAAACGACGAACGCGGATATCGCCGCCTTCGTTTCGTTCGGGTTTGCTTCGCTCGTTCCGACTGTCGCGTAAAGCTCGATTTGCGGATTCATCAGGTCAAGCTCAGCGCAGTATAGCATGTGCGCAAGATAGGACGCCATAATGCCAAGCGTCAGCATAACGACGTTGCCGACCGAGAGAGAAACCGTGAGAAGCATAATTACGAAGGTCGCAATTATCGACAGAACGACGAACACCGTATTCGGCAAAAGCTTTGCCGAAATAATAAGCAGATATTTCGCCGGATGGGTTTTAATAAGGTAATTGCTTCTTCCGTCGCGTGAAAATATGCTTGATGCATAGCAATTTGAGTTGAGAAGGATAAGAAGCGTGATAAGAATATTAAAGGAAATTATCATATTGTCGCCAAGCTCTCTCGTCTTCATTGCCAAGAAGATTTTGTTCAGAAGAAAGATAAGCATCGGCACGGATATAAGTATTCCTATATTTGAAAGCATACGGCTCGCACTCTTGACCGCAACGAGAAACTCGTTATAATAGGCGGAAAGACGGCGGCTGTGCCTTTTGTTTTCCTTGGGTTTGGTTTGCTTTTTGAGATATTCGAACGGCTTGCTTGCCATTTTGTAGAAAATGGGCTGAACGATAAGCAGTCCTATTCCGAGCAGAATCAAGGTCACCGCCACGAGAATGGCAAGTCTAAGCGCGGTAGTGCCGAACGGGAAGCTGATAACGAGGCTGTTTGTTTCACCGAGCACCATAAGTGTAAGGTCGTAAACCGCAGAAAATTTTTCGGCGTAGAAATTAAGAACGTTCTGAATTCTCCAATAGGTCGTGCTCCATGTTGCGAGCAGGTCGATATTTTCGGGAATAAGAGATATTCCGAAGAAAACCAGAAAAACAACCAATGCCACGACCGCGGCAATGCCAATTGCCTGAAGCATTTTTCTCTGTCTGAAGAAATTCGCTATCCACATTGCAGGGATTGAAAGAAGCGCACCCACCGAAACCGTGAAAAGCGATATCCAGAGAATGCAGAACAGCATCCAGGGATACGCCCAGAAGCCGTAGCCGTGAAGGGCGTAATAGGAGATAAACATGGGAACGATAAAGGACAGATTTCGCTTGACCTCAAATATAAAGAAGATTGTCAGCTTGGACAGATAAACCTCAACGGGCCGGCAGGGAAGGGTCAGTAAAACCGCGTTATCTCTTGCGTAATACATGGATTTTGTAAGCTGAATTACGCAGGAGAAGACCGATGCTATAAGCATCGCGCTGAAAACTATGGATATTACCGAGCTTGGTATCGGAAGATTTGCAAGCGAGAAAAGTCCAAGCATTCTTGAAACCAACAGAAATGCCGTGCAAAGAGCAGTGACAAGAGCAAATTTAAGTATTACACCGACGATTGAGGCGACAATGTGAAAGGTCTTCACCTCGTCAACGTCGTGTCTTTTGAAATTAAGCTGTTCTTTGAGCTGCATTCTTACAAGAATCATAAGATTCTTCATAAGGTGACCTCCGCGGCAGACTCCGTCTTTTCGATATAAGGCTCGTGCTCATCGTCGGAGCTGTTGATTATATCAAGATAGAACTGTTCAAGCTCAATTCCCGCGTCGGTAAGCTCTTTTACGGTCTTCGTTGCGCGGAGCTTGCCTTTTTTAATTATCGCAATTCTGTCGCAAAGCTTTTCAACAAGGTCGATAATGTGCGAGGAGAAGAATACGACGTTTCCGTTAGCGGCATGCTCCTTCATGCATTCCTTGACCTCAAAAATGCTAGTGGGGTCAAGTCCCGTCAGGGGCTCGTCAAGTATCCATACCTTAGGATTGTGAACGAGAGCCGACATAATGGTTATCTTTTGCTTCATACCGTGCGAGTAGGTCTTCATCTGGTTGTCAAACGAGCCTGTAAGCTGGAAGCGGTTGACGAGTTTTTCTATAACTTCGTCGCGGTATTCCTTGGTTACCGAATAAAGATCGGCTATATAGTTTATGTATTCGCGTCCGGTAAGGTTTTCGTAAAGGGCATAGTGGTCGGGCACGAATCCCATATTAAGCTTAGCGTACTCGGGCTGCTTTTCAACGTCAAAGCCGCAAATCTGAATTTCGCCCGAGGTGATGGTTTGAATTCCTACGATGCTTTTGATAATCGTGGATTTTCCCGCACCGTTAGGACCGAGGAAGCCGAATATCTCACCGCCCTTGACGTCAAGCGAGACGCCCTTGACCGAGTAGTGCTTATTGCTTCCGTATCTTTTTGAGAAGTTGTTTAAAACCAGTCTCGGAGAGCCGTCGCCGACCAGCGGCTCGCTTTTAGGCTTGCCTCCGAGATATTCATTAAGCTCTTTTTTCATACGCTTGTAATCTCTTTCTCTTAATCTTCTGTCTTCCGCCGCATCCCACGAGGAGAACAGCAGCTCGTATATAAACCAAATAGCGACGGTAAACGCTATGTAAACGACGTAGAAAAGCGACTGGTAAATCGGATAGAAGGTGAAATTCAGTCCGTTTATGTCGAAGCTCACCGAGTATTCCATAGTTTTCTCCGCCCATAAGCCGAGACTTGAAACAATGAAATCGCTGTTTAAGAAGAAATAGTCGCATTCGCCGAAGTTCGAAAACCACGCGTTTACTATCAGCATGGCAAGAAAATAGACGCTCAGCGAGACCGTTGCGTAAATCCATTCCTTGAATTTAGGACGCTTGAATATCTTCAGAGCTACGAGCAATACGGGCATGAAAAAGGCGGCGTAGTGGTTTATCCAAAAGGAAACGCGCTCGGTGCCTATCGCGTTAAGTCCGTCGATTTTGTTCGGCAGCATCATCGCAAGAAATGCACCCATTACGTTGATGAATAAACAGAAATTGAAAAGCCTGTCCATTTTGAAAATCAGACAAAGGGGAATAAGGAACATTGCCGTGTTGCAAAGATGAAGCGGCCAGGATAGCGGGTTTTTAAGGTCCTCGAGATTCCATCTGCCGATGTATATCCACAAAAGCGATACCGAAAGATATATCATCAGAAAACGGTTTACCTCGCGCGGCTTGTTTTTCAGCGCGTGATATATAATAAAGGGAATGACGAATGCGAGATATACCGCAATTCTATGGTCCTCGGTAAAGTCAAAAAGCTTTATGTTCTCATCGATTTTTTCAAGAAACGCCTGCGGTACGTAGCAGGGCATCGTGGAAATAATCGCAAACGGAAGCGCGTAAAGAAGCGAAGCCGTTTGTTTTTTCGTTTTGGGAATACATATCTCTTTTTCGACGAGTATCTTTATGAGAGGGAGAGCTATCGCAATTGCAAATTCAACGACGGTCATCCAAAGGCGCACGGTGTTAAGCTCAAAGCCTTCCTTGCCGAGCATTGCAACCGAATAGGTGTCAAAGAACGCTATCGCAATGACGAATACGGGAAGTGAAAAACAGCCTGTGATGCTGCGAAGAGTTTTATAGCAAAAAAATTCGTTGAAAACCGTCGTGATAAGGGCGGTGTAGGTAAACCATACCAAAATAATGGCAAAGGCGGTCTGAAGCGCACCGGTGCTTTCCGCGCTTGCGTAAAACGGCGAGGTCGCGTTGCCGAGACCTCTGACGTAATAAATCGCGGCTTGGTCGTATATGTATCTGCCAAACGCAACCGCAAACAAAACGAGTGCGGCGGGCTTTTGAAATTTTGACAGGCTGAGTCCTTTTTTCTTTATGCAGTAAGCCGATAGGACGAGAATCGCGGCGAGGCAAAATATTGCTGCCGTTGAGACTGCTCTTATCATTATATGATCCTCTTTTATATTATTTTAGACAAGTGTTATTTAAAGTTATTTTAAACCTTTTAATTATAAAAATCAACCGACTTTAAAAAAAGTTAAAATTTTTTATGCAATATAAACAACATTTTGTCGATTTTTATAATAAAAAATTGTCAAACATTTTAAAAAATATGGAATCATATGGAAAATTGCCGTTTTGTACCTTTTGTACGGTGAGACGGCTATTGACAAAACGGGAGCGCGAATGATATAATTATTACCGATAAAGACGGGCGGTTTTGACACTTTGCTCTCCGCCGAAAAAGAAAGATGATTTGCTATGAGAAACGATAAAAAGAAAAGAACTTTAAGAAAAAACGAGGTTATGTCACTTTTGACGGTTGCCGCGGTTGTTTTGAATATTCTTGCTCTTGTTTTCACCGTCGTGAGAGGTGAAATACGCTTTCTGTCGGGGAAGGAGAGCTTTTATTCGAACGGGTTTACCCTTGTTTTTTCGGGGTATCCCGAAATAATCGAGGGCTGCGGAAATACCCTTCGCGTCTGTTCGGTGCTATATTTTGTACTCTCGGCTTCTCTCCTGTTGTGGCTTGCGGTATTTTGTCTTGTGAAGCGCACGGCTGATTTCGGCAGGCTAGGCAATTTCTTCGTTATTTCCTCCGCCGTTTTGTCGGCACTTTATATGACGGTCGGCATCGTTGCTTACTCCGCGGCTGCCGATTACGCAGACCTTTATTACAGATGCTCTACCGCGGCATTCTGGCCCTTTGTTTTCTCAGCGTTGCTGACCGCCGCGTATTTTACCGTGAAATATAAAATGCCCGATGAAATTCAATTTTAAGCGGGGTTGTTTTTAAAAATGAGAAGAATTGATTCACTGCCCGAGCTTCTTGCCCCCGCAGGTGATATGAGCTGCCTTTACGCTGCCGTTGAGGCGGGCGCTGACGCTGTGTATCTCGGCGGACGGGCATTCGGTGCGAGAGCATATGCGAAAAATTTTGACCTCGAAGAGCTTAAATACGCCGTTGCATATTGCCATCTTCATGGGGTCAAGCTCTACGTGACGGTTAATACGCTTGTGTACGACCGAGAGATGAGCGAGCTTTCGGATTTTGTTTTCAGACTTTGGGAAATGGGTGTCGATGCCGTAATAACCGCCGACCTCGGCGCTATCCGCGAGATTCGAAGAAGAGCGCCCGGCCTTGCCATACACGCCTCTACGCAGATGTCGGTTCACAATACCGACGGAGCTGACGCCGCCGCAAAGCTCGGCTGCAGCCGAGTAGTTCTTGCGCGCGAGCTATCGCGTGAAAACATTATCAGCGTTACCGAAAAATGCTCGGTAGAAACCGAGGTTTTTTTACACGGGGCGCTATGCGTTTGTCATTCGGGGCAATGTCTTTTTTCCTCACTCGTTGGCGGCAGAAGCGGAAACAGAGGCGAGTGCGCTCAGCCCTGCAGGCTTCCGTATAATAAAAAATACCCGCTTTCGCTCTCCGACCTTTCACTTTCAAACCATATAAACGAGCTTATCGATTCGGGCGTAGCGTCGCTCAAGATTGAGGGTCGGATGAAATCGCCAGAATACGTTTACACCGTTACCTCGATATACAGACGTCTTCTCGACGAAAGAAGGTGCGCCGGCGGCTCGGAAAACGAACGTCTGAAAGAGGTTTTCTCAAGAGGCGGATTTACCGACGGATATTTCAACGGTAAGAAATTCGAGAGGATGACGGGCGTTCGCACCAAAGAGGATAAAGAGATTACGAAGTCGCTCTCTCCGATGGATTTCTCTCCCAAAAGGGTGAGGGTCAAGGCAACCGCCACTCTGAAGCTCGGTGAGCCCTCGCGGCTTTCGCTCTCGCTTGGCGAGAGGACGGTTGAGGTGCTCGGACAAGAGCCCACTGCGGCGATAAATTCACCGCTGACCGAAAGCGGTGTCAAGGAAAGGCTCTCAAAAATGGGGGCGACTCTGCTCATGCTTTCCGAGGATGACATAACGCTTTATCTCGACGATGGAATAAATCTCCCGCCGAGCGCAATAAATTCTCTGCGCAGAGAGGCCGCCGAAGAGCTTGTTTTTGGAAAATCTTCGGTTGAGGACGTCGGATTTGTTCCCGAAAGATTGACACGGGAGGCGGCAAAGCCTATAAAAACGGCTCAATTTTTCTCTTTAGAGAGCTATCGCGCGGCAATGCACCGAAATTCCTTCACGAAAGATTTTTTTGATATTGTTTTCCTGCCCGCCGAGGATTTTGAGGGGGCAAACGGCGTGTATATTCCGCCTGTAATCACCGACGGTGAAATGAATTTTGCCGAAACGCTGCTGAAAGAGGCGCGTGAAAAAGGAGCAGAGTATGCGCTTGTCGGAAATATCGGACATATTTCTCTTGCAAAACGCGCAGGACTCGTACCCGTGGGAGATTTCAGACTTAATATAACCAATTCCTACTCGGCTGCCGAGTATAACGCGCTCGGTATTTCGCGCTCGCTTCTCTCAGCCGAAATCACTTTGCCTATGGCTCGCGATATAGGCGGTGGAGAGATTGTTTACGGCAGAATTCCGCTTATGATAACCGAAAGATGCTTTATCAAGGAGAATTTTGGTTGTAAGCGATGCAATAACGCTGCGTTTGAGGACAGAACCGGCGCGAAATTCGCCATTCTCCGCGAGTTCGGTCACAGAAATATAATTCTGAACTCCCGACCGACCTATATGGGCGACAGAAGGGGGGAGCTCGAAAAGCATGCCGTAAATCATGAGCATTTTATCTTTACAACCGAGAGTCCACAGCAGATTGAGGACGTGTTGCAATCGTATATCAGGGGAAAACCCTTGCAAACCGAGGTCAGAAGAATAGGGAATGCGCATAAAAGCAAATAATAATTTACAAAAATACGATAATTTTAGAGAAAAGGTGAGAAAATGGCAAGACGGAATTTTAAACCGGGCACTCTCCAAGCACCGCTTCCCGCCGTGCTTGTAAGCGTCGGTGATATGGAAGAGAGCAATATTCTGACTATCGCGTGGACGGGAATTCTTTCCTCCGACCCGCCGAGAACCTATATTTCGGTACGCCCGAGCAGGCATTCTCATAAAATTTTAACCGAGAAAAGAGAATTCGTAATAAATCTAACAACCGAAAAGCTTGCCTTGGCAACCGACTACGCGGGTATATACACAGGCGCTAAGGTTGATAAGTTCAAAAAATGCAATCTCACAAAGCAGGAGAGTGCAGTTGTATCCGCTCCGACGGTAGCAGAATCTCCAATAGCGCTTGAATGCAAGGTTTTTGATATTATTCACAGCGGCACTCACGATATTTTCATGGCGGATATTGTTAACGTTTCCTGTGACGAGGAGCTTCTTGATAAAAACGGAAAAATTTGTTTTGACAGGGCAAAGCTTATCGCCTATTCTCACGGAGAATATTACGCCCTCGGCAGAAAAATCGGAAGATTCGGATACAGTACCGATAAAAAGAAAAAAGCGGCTCTTGCTTCGTCGGCAAAATTGCAAAAGTCGGCTAAAGGCGGTGTGAAGAAGAAATGAACAAAGAAAATCAAGAAAATATAAGAGAAAAAATACTCTCTCTGATAGATTCCGAGTTTGAAAGCGACGCGGCGTTTGAGCGCGCTCTCGGACTTTCCGAAAAAACGGTGAACAACTGGCGCAGAGGACGTTCCGCATCCTATATGAAGATGCTTCCAAGACTGTCCGAGGAATTTCGTGTGACGGTCGGAGAGCTTCTTGATATTCCATTAAGAAACGATACCTCCGAGCTTTCCGAGGACGAGCTTCACATTCTCCATCTTTACAGAAAATCAAGAACCATGCCGCAAAAACTTCGCACGGCTCTGAGGGAAACCATTGAAACGACAATAAATCTTTACATAAGGTCGGCATCTGAGCTTAAAACCAAAAGCAAAAGACAGTCGAAATAACAAAACAAAAACGGGCAAATTCAAGATTCTCTCTTCGCGAGTCGCCTTGAATTTGCCCGTTTTTATTTATTTGGATTTCAGCATGCGAAGCACCGAAAGCTTGTGGTTTGATCTTGGGTCGCGGAAAAAGAGAGAATAGGACTTTTCGTAAAGGCTGAACGCCTTATCCTTGTCGCACGTCGCGCCCATTCCGAATTCATAAAGACAGCCGAGAGTGTATATTGCGCGCGGATTCATAAGCTCCGCTGCTGCTTCGAGATGGTTCTTTGCGGCATCGAATTTCTTCATATAGATTAATTGCATGCCTTGAGAATAGTATCTCTTGGCGAATTTTTTCTTCTTTTGCTCCATAAGGACGCGAATGACGTTTTTAACGCCGACGATGCCGATTCTCTCGGCCTTGCTGAGAGTATCCTTTGCCTTTCTGTAATCGAGCTTCGTTCCGATTCCGTTGGCGTAGCATATGCCGAGCGGTAGCAGAGCGTCGTAATCTCCGAGCGATACGGCTGTCTGATAAAGAGCGAACGCGCGGCGTCTGTCCTTTTTCGTTCCTATTCCGAATTCGTAACAGACGGCAAGTCTGTGAGTCGCCGCCGCGTGTCCCATATCCGCCGCCGTTTTGTAGAGCTCAAACGCCTTATCGGGCAGAGTGCCCTCAAGTACGGTTGCGTTGGTGTATATTTCACCTCTCTGCTGCTTTATCTCGTCGTATTTTCTTAAAGCCGAGAGTGAGCCGAGCTTAAGCGCGCGGTTATAGTAATCGGTGGCTTTGGCGTAATCTATCTCGATTTCTTCGCCCTTTGAGTATATATCGCCCGCCGCCTCGTATGATGCGGCGCTTCCCAGTCTGCCTGCCGCGTCGTAATATGTGAGTGCGAGCTTGATGTCTTTTTCGGTGTATTTTGCGGAGTGATAAAGCTCGGCAAGCGAGGTGTTTGCAAAAACGCTGTTCATTGCCGCCGCGCGTATGAGCATTTTCAAGCCCTTTGTAAAGTCTTGCGGAAAACCGTTGCCCTGTATCAGAGCGCATCCGAGAACCGCAACCGAATCGGCGTCGCCTCTGTCGGCAAGTATTTCGGAAAGCTTGAGATACGCGGGACCGAATCCGCGGTCGCGCGCCTGATTTTTCAGTCTGTAAAGCACGCCGTCAAGCGTTTTCGGGTGAGCGGGGGCGGGCTTTTTGGCGGAAACTCCGCGAAGGTTATAAGCCAGCTTTATTGCGTATATCGGCGGAATTTTGAGCTTGTCCATATACCATTTTGCATGCTCTGCGCTCTTTTCCACGCCGATGCCGTCGTAATACATTCTCGCAATTCTGACGGTGGACTCAGCATCTCCCGCATCCGAGGCGAGCGAATAAAAATAACATGCATCCTTGTAATAACCCTTTTTAGCGAATTCCTCTGCAACGAGGGGATGCGCTTCAACACAGCCGAGAATTGCCGAATAAATCAGCCAGAACAGTGAAAGGTCGTCGCTTTCACGGCTGAGCAGCCTTGAATAGCGGTATGCCGCGTACGCATCGTTTTTCTTTGCGGCTCTGTAAAAATACTCCATTGCGAGATTGTAATTTCTCGGAACAAGCAGTCCCTTTTCGAGTATTTTTGCATATTCCTTTTCCGCTTCTGTATATCCGTCCTCGGCGAGCATACGGTATCCGTCTGCAGCCTTGTCAAATTCCTTGTTTTTTACTGCCGTGCGCAACTCGTCAAGCTCTGCTTTCACCTCGTCGCTCGTCAGTTCGAATTTTGTATGGCATAGCGGGCAGGGCTCTTGTATATAACTGCCAACGTAGCCGCATTTTTTACAGGTTACCATAGACTCATCTCCTTTACTTATATATTTTACTACATAGTCGAAAAAAAGTCAACACGCATAAATATTTTTTACTGTGTCGGTAAATATATAAAAAAGCAAAAAAAGGAGAAAAAACGATGTTTTTCAGAAAAACAGAGAGAAAAAAACACAGCGCATGCCTAATTTTGACGGTAGGAGCCTTGGCGGCAATCGGCGCGGTCAGCATAACCAGAAGCGGCAAACAGATAATAAACGAGCTTGGCACGAAGGTGAAGGGTTTTTTTAAAAAGGAAGCCTGCACGTGCCCGACGGTGCAAGAGGACTGCTGAGGTTGCCTTCCGGGAAGCGCTTCTTTCAGTGAAATTTTCGCAAAATTGAAGTTGTGCTATGCACGGTGAAGTTGCTCGTAAAACTCGCGGTGAAGTTAAGTTTGCCCATCACTTCGCCTTAAGGCGAAACTTCACTCGCAAAGTGAACTTCACTATCGCAGATATCTTCACTTGCCCAAAAGGGCAAACTTAGTTAGCGTGATTTGTCCGTTTAGGACATCACGCTAATGAGGGGTAAGTTACCCGGGTATTCGCCTATGGCGAAGATTTCCACACTCTCCGCCTGACAAGCGAGCTTGTCGAACTTCGAGTGGGAAATGCGAACTGGATTCCTCGCGTTTTGCGAGGAAACCGAATTCGAAGCGTGGGTAGCAGCTCCAAACAAAAACACCCCTCATAATGAGGGGTAAGCTACCCAGGTATTCGCCTATGGCGAAGATTTCCGCACTCTCCGCCTGACAAGCGAGCTTGTTGAACTCCGAGTGGGAAATGCGAACTGGATTCCTCGCGTTTTGCGAGGAAAC
>SVRU01000063.1 GCA_015064665.1 Oscillospiraceae bacterium | reverse complement strand
AAGCTTACCTTCAACGATCTTTTCAAGAACCTGCTGAGGCTTGTTAGCCATCTTGGGATCCTGCTGCATCTGAGCGATAAGAATATTCTTTTCCTCTGCGAGAACCTCTGCGGGAACAGCATCCTTATCGAGATACTGAACAGGCATAGCAGCGGTCTGAAGAGCAACGTTCTTTGCGCACTCTGCAAACTCAGCCTTGTCAGCTACGTCTGTGTCAAAGCTTACGACAACGCCCGTTGCACCAAGACCGTGAATGTAGGTGGAAACTGCGCCCTCTACCACTGTGAAGCGGCGTATAGAAAGCTTCTCACCGATAGTACCGGTCTTTTCAGCAAGAGCATCGCTTACGGTGCCCTCGCCCTCACCCTCAAACTTGCATGCAAGAAGAGCATCAACGTCTGCGGGCTTGTTTGCGATTATCGTCTTAAGTACATCCTTTACGAATGCCTGGAAAATAGCGTTCTTTGCAACGAAGTCGGTCTCGGAGTTAACCTCAACGATAGCGGTAGTATTACCGATAGTCATAACGTCAACGATACCCTCTGCAGCAATTCTGCTAGCCTTCTTCGCTACTGCTGCCATACCCTTCTCACGAAGGATTTTTACTGCTGCCTCGAAGTCGCCGTTAGCGTCCTTAAGAGCGTTTTTGCAGTCCATCATACCGCAACCGGTCTGTTTTCTGAGCTCGGCTACGTCTTTTGCTGAAAATTCTGCCATTTTTCTATTCTCCTTTTAATTATTCGGAAACGGTTTCTTCAGCAACAGCTTCCTCAGCTGCTTCCTCTGAAGCCTCTTCTGCTACTTCTTCCTGTACGCCGCCGTGAGCTGCGATAACAGCGTCTGCAAGAGCGCCTGCGATAAGCTTGATAGCGCGGATAGCGTCATCGTTACCGGGGATGATGTAGTCAGCATCTTCGGGATCACAGTTGGTATCAACGATAGCAACTACGGGAATACCGAGCTTCTTTGCTTCGAGAACTGCGATTCTTTCCTTACGGGTATCAACTACGAAGAGCGCGGAAGGAAGTCTTTCCATATCCTTGATACCGCCGTAGGACTTCTCAAGGTCGGACATCTCCTTAAGAAGCTTTGCAACCTCTTTCTTGGGGAGAAGATCGAACGTGCCGTCAGCCTGCATCTTCTCAAGGTCCTTAAGACGCTTGATGGACTTACGGATGGTGTTGAAGTTGGTAAGCATACCGCCGGGCCAACGAACGTTAACGTAGTACATTCCGCACTTCTGAGCCTCTTCCTTAATGGTGTCGGCAGCCTGCTTCTTTGTACCTACGAAGAGGATCGTGCCACCCTCCGCTGCAAGCTCTGCAACGTAGTTGTAAGCCTCTTCAAACTTCTTAACGGTCTTCTGAAGGTCAACGATGTGAATACCGTTTCTCTGAGTGAAGATGTACTCGGACATCTTCGGATTCCACTTCTTAGTCGGGTGACCGAAGTGAACGCCTGCTTCAAGCAACTGCTTGATTGAAATATCGAACATTTCCATGTTCCTCCTTGGTTTTTCCGCCATAGCGACATAATATTGCGACCCCGTTAAACGATGGCACCGGCAATAAACCTACTCGCTATGTGAGATATAATATTTACTGTGTTTTCGCACAGCTTATATATAATATCATATACGCGTTAAAAGGTCAAGATATTTTTATGCATGGAAACATTTTTTACAATTTGTTCACAAATCACAGCCGCGTAGGTAAGAAAATGAGAAATTTGCGAACCGAATCACCTATTTCCCTAAGCTGCAACAGGGTAACGGGCTTCTCGCCCTTCCCAACCTTCAACGCAAAAGACGGAATCCCCAAAACACCGCCCGCATAATCCACGAGTCCAAATTGTGATAAAGCCGTATCCTTGGCGGAAGCTTCGTATCCTACGAGAGCTGCAAGTCCCTCGGCGATTCGCCCCTGCCTTTTGGTTGCGGGGCGGTAATAAATCTCTTTGCCCTCTGAATAAACGCCTACAACCGCATACGGCATAACGGCTCTTATGAATCCCGAAACGGCTCTTGTTTCCGGCTCGCTTTCGGGATATACGCCGGAATACCCGATTTTTCCCGCGTATATTTGCTGCTTAGCTTCCGTTTTTTTGTACTCGCTGAAGCCAAAGCTGTAATTGCGGTTAAGATCAACGCCTCTGGCATTTGACTGCCATTTCGAAAAATCCAAGCTCCCGCCGTTCATTCTCAACAGCCTTTCCTTGAGCGGTGAATTTTCAAGCCCTCGCAGATTCAGCTCAACTCCGTCGGGATTTATACATGGTACAATCCAATAGCTGTGTTGTCTCAATAAAAAATCAAGATTTATTCCATTCCACACCCTACCCCGTGCGACATTTTCACACAAAAAATCAACGAAGCCGTAAAGCGCCGAGGAGGTGACGTAATCGGTTGCATGATGCGCGCCGACAACCAGAATGCGTTTTTCTCCCTTCCCTATTTTGTAATAATCTATATCCTTACCGAGAATGCTTCTTCCTATTATTCCCGTTTCAAATTCGGGATATTTACTGTTAAATTCATTAAAGTATTTCTCTCTTGCCGAGCAGTCGTAAATATTTTCTTGCATTTGTTTTTACACCTTGCAAAATAATTTTGTTTATGTTAAAATAATATAAATGAAAACAGACGGAGTATTAAAATGCAGAAAAACGTAACCAACAGTAAACAGTATATTAAAAAAGGGGCGTTGATTTTTGCGCTTGTAAATTTTCTGACCTTCTTCGTTTATTACTTCTGCGTTTATACGCTAAGCAACCAGTTTACACTTTACTTTTACTTTTATTTTTCAGAATTGACAGAAGCGGTTTTGCCCGTAGCGGCATCCTGCGTACTGTTCGTTCTGAGCGCAAAATACAATATTAAAAAAACCTTTTTAAACTCTCTTTTCTTTTCTCTGACATGGATTCTGTATTTCTTCCCCTATTACGCGTTCGAATACGCTTATGAAATGTTGGATATCTACACCGTTTTGGCATTTTCTGCAATACACACCGTCTTTATGACTCTGGTTATTTATATCGAAATCACAATACTCTACCTTCTTATGATATTCCTTACCGAAAAAATTGCGAAACGCAGCGGGATACCCTATCGAAGAGAAGAAATTCTAAAAAAAAGCAATGCTCTTGACTTTTCAAACCCAATAACCGTAGGTGTTTTTTCGGCGTCGGCTGCAGTATTTGTTTACAACCTGACAAACGAGATAATTGACACGGTTTCTTTCCTTCTGGACGTTGAGGGAGCTTATGAATCGGGTGAAATAATATATATCGTTTTCAGATATTTGTTTATTCTTGCTCTACTGATGCTTTCTCATTTCGCGGCAATGCTTATAAAAAACAAGCTTTCGGACAGAATCAACTGAATAGACAAAAAGTCACCCTCAGCTAAATCCAGCTGCTAAAAAAAGTAAAAACGGAGATATATTAATGAAATTTTGCGTAGGATTTAAATTACAGGACGAATACGAAGAGCCATTTTCCTCTATCGTTGAAACCTTCAAGGATAAAATATCCGAAGTTTTTTTTGCATGGCAGGACATCCCCAGCGGAAGAAGCGGAACGGCAACCATGCACGGATTTACCGATTGGACCGCGCAGGAGAGAGTCGAAGAGGAGCTCCGCATTATCAAGAGCATGGGTATCAAGCTCGACCTGCTCTTTAACTCAAATTGCAACGGAGCATACGCCCTCTCGGAAAAGCTGGCTAACACCGTAATTTCGGTTATTGAGCATCTTCGCGACCGCGTAGGCGGCGTTGATATAGTTACGACAACCTCTCTCACGGTAGCGCACGTAATAAAAAAACGCTACCCCGATATCGAAGTGCGCGCTTCCGTCAATATGCGTATCGGAACCGTCAAGGGAATGGAATATCTTGCCGACCTTTTCGATTCATTCCACGTTCAAAGGGACTATAACCGCGACTTCGACCGACTTAAAGAGCTGAAGACGTGGGCTGATGCAAACGGCAAAAAGCTGATAATGCTTGCAAACAGCGGATGCTTCTCCTTCTGTTCGGGTCAAACCTTTCACGACAATCTCGTAGCGCATGAAGCAGAGGTTTGTGAAATTTCAAACATTAAGGATTTTATGCCCTACGTTTGTTGGCGTTCGCTCAAAAACAGAGAAAATTGGCCGAAGCTTTTACAAAACACCTGGATACGCCCCGAGGACCTACACAACTACGAGGGAATATTCGACACGGTAAAGCTTGCAACGAGAATGCACGAAAAACCGGGACTTGTTATAGGCGCGTACTCAAGAGGATATCACATAGGAAACACGCTTGACCTGTTTGAGCCGGGCTTTGGAAGAGCTCTTCAACCGTACATAATCGACAATACCGCTTTCCCTGAGGATTGGTTTGAAAAAACCACCTCCTGCGACAAGAAATGCCACAGCTGCAATTATTGCAAAAACGTCCTTGAAAAGGTTCTTTTTAACACAGCCGATTAGTTAAAATGAGACTCTGTTATCTTTACGCTGAGTAAAATTAACAGAGTCTCATTTTTTTATTTATTTTTACGTAAGATTAGCTCCTTGAGTTTATTTCTATTCTTCCGTATTCATTCATTTTCACTTATTTGATTGCAGCAACGAAATCCTCGGTGATTCCCTTGGGTCTTGTAATAGCACCGCCTACGACCGCACAGTGAACGCCTGCATCCATTGCGCGCTTAAGATCCTCGGGGCGCTTTATGCCGCCCTCGGCAATAACGGGTGCTCCGAAATCGTTGACTATCTTTTTGATAAAATCAATATCGGGGAGCGCAATTCCTTTGGTATAGGGCGTGTAGCTTCTCATCGTAGTGCTTATGATGTCAAATCCAAGCTCGTACGCAGTTTTTGCCTCCTCGTAATCCGAGATGTCCGCCATGAGAAGTCCGGAATATGCGGCTCTTATCTTTTTAACGAAATCCGCGAGAGATTCGCCGTTAGGACGGGGTCTTTTCGTTGCATCGATTGCAATTATCTCGGGACTAACCGTGAGGAGCTCCTCAATTTCCTTCATAGTGGGGGTTATGTATATTTCACTGTCGGGATAATCTCTTTTTACGATTCCGATTACGGGCACGGTTACGTTATTCTTTATCTCCGCGATATCCTCTTTGGTATTTGCGCGAATACCTACCGCGCCGCCCTCAACCGCAGCTCTGGCAAATCTGCCCATAATAAAGGATGAATGCATAGGCTCGTGAGCAAGAGCCTGACAGGATACTATAAGTCCGCCTTTGATTTGTTCGAGTGTACTCATTTTTATTCCTCCAAAAATTATGATTTATGTGAAAATCTTACGTTCGACCATTTGGAAACCTCGCGGACAAGCTCGTTTTCGCTTACGTCGGGATTCCAGAGTCCGTGAGCATACATAGCCACGGGCGACCACGCACCGCATTCAAACAATCCATCCTCAACGAGAGCAACCGCAGTAAAATCACCCCGCTTTACATCTCTTAAGGTTCTTACGTTTTTAAGATAAAGCTCAGCGTATTCTATCCACCAAGCCTGCATATGCCACCAGCGTCTTTCTCTGTCTTCGAGAAGTCTTGCCTTTAGCTGCTCTGAGTTTTCGCCCATAACGTAAGGCCCCTCAATATGCTTAAAGCAAGACCAGTCAAGCTTTGTCATCTCTTTAATAACAACTCCGAATTTATCGTCATTGCCCCTGAGATTTGCGATTTTAGCCGTGTAAGCATCGGTTTCTTCAAAGTTATCAACTTGAATTAAATAGTAATAAGGGAAGCTGCCGCAGTTTTCCCAAATAATTTCAACGTTGGGATGAACGCTCGACAAATACTCATAATGCTGCTTGACCGAATCGCAGTGAACGCCGAACTGAAGTCTGAGAGTGGAATATTTTTCGAATACGTATTCAACTATACCGTTAACCCAACGCGTAACCGCATCGGCAATAAGAAGTCCGTCCTTGGTGTCGGTATCAAGCTCGGTAAAGCTCTGGAAATAGATTCCGTCGGCACCCGTGTCGGCATACTGATTTTCGTATATTGAAATTATACGGTCTGCCCAAGCTTTGATTGCCTCTTCGGAAAGGTCGATTTTATCAGTCGTTCTTGTATTCCAGCCCCATGAGTATCCCCAGATAACCTTTATACCGAGCGAATGAGCGTAATCCACGATTTCATTTGCGTTTATCGGCGCAAAATCATTCCATATTACAACCGTGTTCATTCTGAGATCGGACATATTCTCAAGATATTTTCTGTAATCGTATATTACGTGACCCCACGTCCAAAGTCCTCTGTCGCGCACGGCGGGAGAGGTCGAAACCTCGCATTCGGCCATTTTGCAGTCAAGTCCGCTCTCATAGAAGCCTTTATCGGAGAGAGCGCGCGAGTGAGTCATAGTCGAAACCGTACCGAGATGCTTATAAGCAAATTCCGCCGCGCCGTACATAACGCCGGTGCTACCGCCTCCTGCAACTATTGCGGTCTGCTTCCCATTAGAGTCGGGAGAGGTCACCTTGATTGCATATCCCTCCTCGTTATCGGGGATATTTATCACGCCTTCAGATGCAAAATCCTTTATATACGAATTATTCTCAACCGTACCCACGAAGATAAGACAGTATTTTTCCCTGTCTTCCTCACTCAGTGCGCAAGCCTTGCGCACAGTAGGAACGTAATTAACTATATCGGCTATCTTTCTCGTTATAACGTCAACCGCTCTTTTTTGCTGATTTTTGTATTCTCCGTACACAACCAGCCATTTTCTCTGTTCTGCCATAAGAATGCCTCCTGCCGTTTTTTTTATTTTAACACGCTAAGAATATTTTTGCAATATCAAATTACGCCCTATGAGTTGTCATTTTTTATCATGATAAGTATTGACATTATAAAGCTCGTATGATAAAATGCAGTTATGAGAAAAATTATTAAAAACGATCAAGGCGTAGTATTTCAAAATCTGTTTTTTGATTTAAAAACGGGAGAAATAACCACGCCGATAATAACGAGCAATTATGAAATAGTTCAGATTGCCGATTCCTACTTTATAAGCCAAAGAAGCTGTGGCGAGCATTATCAATACTGCGATATCGAAATAACGTACTCGGTTTACAACGAGGTTTTCTGCAAAACCGGTGAATGCGAGGTATCGGTGCAAAAGCAAGACGCCTACGTAAGTCTGAAAGGAGACAAGCATCAGCTTCACTCAAAAAACAGAAGCAGATACCAAACGGTTGCCGTCAACTGCATAAGCGAAGAGAGCAAAAGGCTTCTTTCGGCAATATCTGAAAGCTACAAGGATGAAAATAGGCGCAAAATTCACGCGCCCGAGCTTTCGGATTTTATAACAAGCATAGTCCACGAGCTGCTTGAGGTTGAAAAACCCTTTTCCAATATGCTTCTCGATTCGGCAATCACGGCAATTTTAGTCAATATTTCAAGGCGCGCTACGTCAAACGCAAAAGCCGAGCATCCGTTTATGACGGTCGATATTCTGCCGGATATTATGAACTACATCGATTCAAACTTTCTGAATATTTCTTCGATTGGCGAAATAGCCGCGAAATTCAAATACTCTCACAGCTATTTATGCCGTATATTCCGCGAAAAGCACGGCACGACAATAATCAACTACCTGAATGAAAAAAAGCTTCAATATGCGGCAAGAAGGCTTGCAGAGGGGGATAAGTGCGGAGAGCTTGCGGAATTGGTCGGCTATTCAAATACCGCAAACTTCACAAGAGCATTTAAAAACAAATTCGGAATTTCTCCAGAAAGCTATCGAAAGCAGGAGAATGCATAGGCAAATACGCCCCTGCTTTTGCGGTATATAATCTTTGTTTTGTTATATAAATTGCCATATTTACAAATAAAAATCCCCCGGTCAAACCGGGGGTATTTCATTTTCGGGTAAAACCCTAAACGTTACTGGCAACGCACAAGTGCGTCTTTTATTGGCCTGTCAGCCATGCATTTGTTACCAAACCCCGCTCAAGCGGGACTAAAACCAAGCCTCCCTCGTAGGAGTCCTCAAAATCCACGGGAGGAACATAGGTTTTTACGACCTTGCTTATGCCGTTTTCGGTAAGATACATATCAAATCCCGCAATTGCCGTCAGCGGCATATGTGAAAATTTAACGTTATGAGGCAAAACAGCCTTGACTACTATGTATGGGCTGTCGGTTATAAAACGCACACGTCCGCCTGCCGTATTTGATGAAAGATACTGCACGCCGGAATTTGTTTTTTCGGCTACGTCATACGGAAGCCTACGGAATTTTTTCCCATCATGATAAATTCCATAGATTTTAAAGGGTTCGGTTCGCGCATTGTGAAACGTCAATTTTTCGCGTTCTATCGACGTTTCAACCTTTAAATTGCTATCAATTTCGGATATGCTTTTCATCGTTTACTCCATTTTCTTTAATCACAACTCACGCGTTATTAAGAATTTTATCAAATTCAACCGAAAGTCTGTTTGCCATTGAAACAAATCCGAGATCGGTGGGGTGGGTTAAGTCAACGCATCCCTCTTCGCCCGCAAGAGCCATAAGCTCATATCCGGGAATGAAATAAACGTTTTTATCTCCTGCCTGAAGCGCGTTATTATACGTGCGCTTTGCAACCTCAATTCTTTGATAATCTGTATCAACAAAATAACTCTCGGGCTTAGGCCTTGTCATCAGAATAATCGGAATATCGGGATGAACAGCTCTCACCTTTTTGAAGAACGGCTCGTGTGACTGTTCGTATTGCTCAACCGTAACCGCGTTGAAATCGTAGTCGAACACAAACATCATCATATCAAGACTTGCAATATAATCAGCAATTGCGGGCTCACCGCGTCCGCTACCCGAAAAACCGAGATTTACGTGGTCAACGTCATACTTTCTTGTCAAAATTGCCTGATAGCTCATTCCGGGTCGCGACGCGCATCCGCCCTGTGTTATTGAAGAGCCGTAATATACTATCGGTTTATCGTATTTATAGTCGGGAGCAGACTTCAAGTCACACCCCTCACAAAGTCCGATATAAAGCTCGTGTACTTCATTATAAAGAGGAAAATTAAGGGTAATAATTCGTTCTTTTGCACCGTTTGAAAATTCATAAAGCGACTCGTACGAGCCCTCGAAATCGACGGGAGGCACAAAGGTTTTCATTACTCTGTCTCGTCCGTCCTCAAATACGTACATATCAAAACCGGCAACACCCGTAAGCGGCATGTGCGGAAAAACGGTATTATGAGGAAGAATTGCTTTTATTGCAACGAACGGACTGTTCGTTATAAACCGAACTCTGCCGCCGGCGGTTTTCACCGAAAGATTCACCACTCCGGGATTGGTCTTCTCGGCTACGTCTTGAGGAAGCCTGCGAAATCTCTGCCCGTCATGATATATTCCGTATATTTTGAAAGGAGCGGAGCGAGCATTCAGAAAGCGAAGTCCCTCGCGCTCGATCTTTGTTTCCACTTTCAGATTTTTATCAATTTCAGCAATATCTTTCATAGCTGTCTCCAAATGTTTTTTATAATTCTAACATATCGGGAAAAGAATATCAAGTTCTTATTGACTTTTTCGCAAAATAAATTTATAATTGAATTATAAACCGCAAAGGACACACAAATGGAATTAAACGAACAGGCATTTAAATCAGAGCTTTCGCGCATATTCAAGGCGAACGGACTTTCTTCGCACCTCAATCTTGAAAAGAGCGAGAAATTTTTAACGCTTACAAAAAGAATGCTCGAAGAAAACGAAAAATACAATCTTACAGCAATAACAGAGCCGAACAAAATAATTTTAAACCATTACGCCGATTGCGTGAAGCTTGCGGCAAAACTGCCAAAAGGCGCAACGCTTATTGACGTAGGATGCGGTGCCGGTTTTCCAACGCTTCCTCTTGCTATCGTGCGCGACGACTTGAAAATAACGGCAATCGACTCAACGGCAAAAAGAATTGCTTACGTTGAACAGACAGCGAAAATTCTCGGTCTTTGCGGTGTGACGGCAATTACAATGAGAGCGGAGGACGGAGCGAAATTGCCCGAATACCGCGAAAGGTTTGATTTTGCCACAGCAAGAGCCGTTGCCGAGATGAGAGTTTTGTGCGAGCTGTGCCTGCCGTTCGTTAAGGTTGGCGGCTCAATGATTGCAATGAAAGGCAAGAATGCCGAATTCGAGCTTTCGGGAGCAAAAAAAGCAGTTGCCGTTCTTGGCGGAAAGGATGCCAAGGTCGAAACGGTAACTCTTATAGGCGACGCTGAAAACGCTTCTCACCCCATGATAATAATTGACAAAAAAACAAAAACACCGCCTGCATATCCACGCCCGTACGCACAAATATCAAAAAAACCGCTATAATTTATTGACGCGGCTTATTACGACCTTTTCCGCTATTCCCCGTTCGGTATAATTATAACCGAGGGGGGACTAAGCTATGAATATGTTTGAAGAGGCTCGCGCTTTGCGCGGAATGATCGATATGTGTTCGCTCACTCAAAGCGAACTTGCAAAAAAGATAGGGGCAAGCCAATCCTACGTGGCAAACAAGCTACGGCTTCTCGGCTTTAGCGAAAAGCAAGAAAAAGCTATACTCGATTCAAATCTGAGCGAAAGGCACGCGAGGCTTCTTTTGAAAATCAAGGATGACTCGCTCCGAGAGTCCGCAATAGAAAAAATAGTCAAAATGAATCTCAGCGTCGCCGCAAGCGAAGTTCTTATAGACAATATGCTCTTAGAAAAGCTCGCCGTGCCGGATGAGCATTTTTCCGACCGCGAACAAATCAAAAGAGTCGAGAGATTGGTCGAGGAAGCGATAAAAAGCCTTGCCGCGTGCGGAATAAAAGCCACGCACTCCTATTACTTCACGAAAGAAAACAAATATATAACGATTTGTATAGAAGAAAAACAGAATACAAAGCAAAATCAAAATACATAAAGGAAACGACAAAAATGGAATACTTAGTTGCAGTTGACCTTGAAGGTATCGGCGGTGTTGCCGGCGAGCCTTTCCAAACTCTTACCAAAGCCAAAGACTATTCGACCGCATGTGAAAATGCCGTCAGAGAAATCAATTCGGCTGTAAAAGCGCTTTTTGACAACGGTGCAACTCGTGTCGCAGTATGGGACAACCACGGCGGCGGCGGAAATCTCGATTTTTCAAAGATCGATCCCCGTATTGAGCAGATAAACTGGAGAGCATACCCCTATCGCATCGGTTTTTCGGCAGATTATAATTTTGCAGGTATAATCTATCTTGGCTACCACTCAAGAGAGGGTACGTTTGGAGGCGTTTTGGCGCATACCTATAACTCCCAAGCAATTCAATACGTAAAAGTTAACGGTGCTGAGGTTGGCGAGCTTGAAATAGACACCTACCTTGCGGCAGAGTACGGAATTCCGCCCCTTCTCGTAGCAAGCGACGACGTTTGCGTGGCGCAGTTTAAAAAGACCTCGCCCGATACTGTAGGTGTAATAACCAAATACGGAAAGAGCAGAAACGAGGCTGAATTCAAAGATGAGGATACCGTGGTTCAGGAAATCTACGACGGCGTTGTGAAGAGCCTTAAATCAGACATAAAGCCGGTAGGAATCAATTGTCCCATCAACATTGAAGTAAGATACACAAGAGCAGAGGGCGCGGCATCGATATACGAAAGAGTTTCAAAGGACGATTGTATCACTGCTAAATACGGTGACGATACACATACTCTCTTCTTTGAAATAACAAAAGTCAACAGACTGTTCTCTGTCATTTAATAAAAAGACACGGTTTTAACCTAAAGCTATCCGTTAAGGATACTTGCCGGGCTAAAACCGTGTTTGTTTTTATTTACTCAAGGTAAACCTTGGTGATACCAAGATCGCTCTTTCCGAGTACCTTTATAATATTTATAAGAAGCTCGTTTTCCTCTGCGGGAATTTTTTCGAAATGCAGATGCACGGTAGTGCTGTCGGGCATGCTTGCCTTTATTTTGATGTAAACGTCTTCCTTGTGGAAATACTTGATAGTTGAAAGAATGATCTCGTGGATTCTCTTGGTTATATTGGGGTCTATAGGATATTTGAAGAGAAGCTTTGCAACCTTTGATACGTAGGTGTAGGTGGGCTGAGGTTTTCTGCTCTCTTCCGCCTTCTTGGTTGCAGCAAGACGCTCGGCTTCGGCGGCCTTTGCTCTCTCTGCTTCGCGCGCACGCGCCTCCATATCGAGTCTTATGCGCTCTTCTTCAAGACGTCTCTGCTCTTCAATTCTTGCGCGCTCTTCAGCGAGTCTTCTCTCCTCTTCGGCCTGTCTTTCCTTTTCCTGACGGATGCGTTCTTCTTCAAGACGGGCAGCCATAAGCCTCTGCTCTTCTATCAAAGCAAGTCTTGCCGCCTCTGCCATTCGCTCCTTCTCTCTTGCCTCGGCACGCTCACGCGATTCAATCTCAATGCGGAGTCTTTCAGCCTCTTCGGCCTTTGATGCCTCTATGGCAAGTCTTTCTTCCTCTGCCTTACGCGCTGCCTCTGCAAGTCTCTCATTTTCCGCTCTCAGCTCCTCGTGAGCGCGGCGAAGGGCTGCAGTCTCCTCTTCTGCCTTGATTCTTGCCTCCTCGGCAAGCTTTACGCGAATCTCTGATTCAATTTTCTTACGAAGGTCATCCTCGTAGGAAGTCTCTTCTACAGATTCTTCGGCAACGGCAATTTCGCTGACTAAAGCTTCTTCTGAAATCGGCTCTTCAATCTCGATAGGCTGCTCTTTCTCTACGGCAATTTTATCAACCGCCGCTGTAACGGCCTCCTCTTCAACAGTCTCTTCATCCTCAGCCTCGTCAGCAACGCCAAGCACACCTTTAAGGAGAACTGCAAGGTCGCTGTTATCTTCGGCTTTAGCCTTTTCAAAAGCGGGCTCGGCAGGAGACGAGAAGCCGAGAACCTCTTGGAGCTTAAAGGCAAGCTCACTGCTCTTTTGACTGTCTATTTTAACAACCTCAAGCTTTTCAACCTCACCTCTTTTAATAACGCGTTTAATTAGGTCGCGCCACTCGGTAATATTTTTTCTGCCCATTGCGGACTGGTATTTTTCAGCTGAGGTGCGCACAAGATAGCGATATTCCTTTTCTCTTACCTTGTTCGGAACCTCCTCGCCGAGCTCAATTTCAACCTCACCCGAAAGAACGTCGTCCGATACGGTGAGATTTGACGATGATTTTTTATTGGTCCACTTAATCCAAAGGTCACGTGCCGAGCATCCTCGGGCAGATATAAGAAGACGTCTGTAAGTCACACCGTCAACGACGTGTTCCATAAAGGTTTCGGGCGAAAAAGCAAGAGTAAGCTTAACCGTACTGTCTGCAATTCCCGAAATCGAGAAAAACTTTTCAATTTCGCGCGATACGGCGCGGGTTATCTCATCTATAAACGACTGTGAGTACTTACCAACCAAAAATAGCTTGTTAAGCGCTGGAGAGTCTATTTCGAGAGGTATGTAACCGCCCTCAAAATACATCTCACGTGAGGTGAGCTTTTTTTCAAATTCCTCGGGAATATCTTCAACAAGTTTAAAATCAAGCGTTTCATTGCCTATATATGAATACGGAATTCCGTTCTCGAATTTTTTCTTTTCGGCGATGCTCCATTTTATCCATTCCCGTTTCTGCCCGTCCTCAAAAACCAAAGTCAAAGGATAATAAAACTCACCCTCACATATAAAACCGCAATCAAGATAATCTTCATACATCTGAACTCCCTGAAGAGAAACGCCATACCGCTCTTCAAGCATAGGAACGGCAGAGTCCATAAAGCTTCCGACAAAGGATTCGGTTATTGTATCTATAATTATTTTATTGTGCAAGAGGTCAATTTTCATTCTATTATCCCCCAAATATATTATTACAGAATATATTTTAGCATAATAAATGTAAAAAATCAACAATTTTAGCAGCAAGTTGAAAATTTTTTTAAAAATATCTTTTTGAAAACCGAAAAACTTGCAAAAAAACAAAAAACATGATAAAATAATATGCAGAACGTAAAGGATAAGGCAATATGGAGCTTAAGATAATTGCAAGAATTCACACCGACTATAAAGAAAAGTTCGGCATTCCAAGGCAAAGCGGAATAGCCGCGGAAAGTGTCGGAAAAATAATTTTCGAAAAAGAATACCGTCGACCCGAAGCATTGCGCGGCATCGAAGGCTATTCTCACCTATGGCTTATTTGGCAGTTTTCGGAATCGGTTCGCGAGAATTGGTCACCGACCGTACGTCCGCCAAGGCTCGGCGGAAACAAAAAAATCGGCGTTTTTGCTACACGCTCCCCCTTCCGCCCCAACCCTATCGGTCTTTCATCGGTAGAGCTTTGCGGAATTGAGCATTCGGAAGAGCACGGCGATATTCTTATCGTTAAGGGCGCGGATATACTTGACGGCACACCTATATACGACGTAAAACCGTATCTTAAGTATACCGACGCTCATACCGATGCAACGGGCGGTTTTTCCGACGACGTGCTAAACTACAAGCTCGCGGTTGATTTTCCTCAAAGTCTGCTTGATATGATTCCAAAATCGGAACAACAGTCGCTGATAACCGCGCTTGAAAACGACCCTCGCCCCGGATATAAGGACGACGGCGAGCATGAATACGGAATGAAATACTCGGATTTTGAAGTTTTTTTCAAGGTTAAGGATTGCATTCTCACTGTTACGAAGCTAAAAACATAACAAAAAAGCGCACTTTTTGAAAATCCGAGTGCGCCTTTGTCGGTTATTGCGTTACTTTATCAATATAATCGAACATCTTCTTTATGTAATCAAGCTTGTGATACGAAATTTCAAGCGGAACTTTTCGCTCCCCCGGAATCTCAAGATTATAAAGCCCGTCATACCCAATTCTTTTCAACTCGCGAACGACCGGTACAAAATCCACAATTCCGCGTCCGTATGGCATAAGATGCTGGTCAATTCCAAGCCCGTCGTTATCCGCCAAATGAAGCGCTTTTATATGCTTTCCCGCTTTTTGTATGAATTCGATCTGATTCGGGTTTTCCGAAAGATTGAGATGACCCGTGTCAAGACAAATGCCAAGATTTTTACTGTTTATTCTGTCTACGAAATACAATAAATCATCAGCCGATGTTGTAAATCTTGGAGGACGAAGATTTTCAAGACAAATTACAATATCCGTTTCCTTAATATAATCGGTCAAATCAATCAGCGCGGCAAGATTTTGTTCGCGTTTAAATTCGACGCCGGGATCCTCCTGCATGCGCGAAAAATTGTCGCAGTGAAGAACTGCGTTCTTTATGCCTATTGCATCAAATAAATCGAGCTGTTTTTTCAAAAGCGCTCTATCCTCTGGCTTGCATATTTTCGCATTTAAAAAGAGATGTCCCTGCAAAATGCAAACGCCAAGCTCCTTTGCAAATTTGCTGAATTCCGTGCCAACCGTTTTTGCATCTCCGCGCTCAAGAAGCTCCAAGGCGTGCTCATCGGAAAGCTCGCACCAATCGTAGCCGTGCTTTTTAAATACACTGAGCGCATCCTCGGGAGAAAGTTCTTTGTAAAAACTTGACCAAACACTTAATTTCATAGAGACACCTCCAAATATTAAAATCATTATATAAAAGTCCAGCACAAAAGTCAATATATTGATTGAAAAATGTAAATTTTTAAATCTTTTCCCAATGAAATCGTATATTTTCGGAAAAGGTATTGACAAATCAAAAAAAAATTGATATAATAATTCGGCAAGCTTATGAAAACCACGGCTTGTTTTGTGGAGAAGTACTCAAGTGGTGAAGAGGCGCCCCTGCTAAGGGTGTAGGTCGGGTAACCGGCGCGAAGGTTCAAATCCTTTCTTCTCCGCCAAAGATACGGAATACCGATTTCGGTATTCCGTATCTTTCTTTTTTGGCGGAGAAGAAAGGATTTTCCCCGCTGTGCCGAAGGCGCAGATAACGCAGCGAAGCCGAGTCGGCAAGCTTGCTTGTC
>SVRU01000062.1 GCA_015064665.1 Oscillospiraceae bacterium | reverse complement strand
ATAGCATCGGTGTAATAAGGGTTGGGAGCAACCGTGCCCATGCCGCCCGTGTTAAGTCCCTCGTCGTTATCGCGGGCTCTCTTGTGATCCATTGAGGAAACCATAGGTTTTACGCATTTGCCGTCGGTGAATGCGAGAACAGAAACCTCGGGACCCGTGAGAAATTCTTCAACTACGATTTTATTTCCGCTCGCACCAAATTTGCCCTCTTTCATTATGGACTCAACCGCCTCGGTTGCCTCGTCCCTCGTCGTTGCAATTATAACACCCTTGCCGAGAGCGAGACCGTCAGCCTTGATTACCGTGGGAATCGGACAGCTCTTTACGTATTCAAGAGCAAGCTCAGCATCGTCAAACACCTCATAGGTGGCAGTCGGAATGCCGTATTTTTTCATAAGGTTTTTGGAAAAGACCTTGCTTCCCTCGATTATTGCCGCATTTGCGCGAGGGCCGAAGCAGGGTATTCCCACCGCCTCAAGCGCATCGACGCAGCCGAGAACCAGGGGATCGTCGGGTGCTACGACCGCATAATCGATTTCGGTAATCTTCGCAAAGTCAACAATCTTGTCAATTTCCTTTGCGCCTATTGAAACAAGGGTTGCGTCCTCCGCCATACCGCCGTTGCCGGGGAGAGCGTAAATCTCGGTTATATCCTTGTTTTCCTTAAGCTTTTTTATGATGGCGTGTTCTCTTCCTCCACCGCCTACAACCATTATTTTCATCTTCGGTTTACCTCTCCGACGATTAGTGGTGGAAAAGGCGCATTCCCGTGAATGCCATTACCATACCGTATTTATTGCAGGTGTCGATAACGACGTCGTCACGGATAGATCCGCCGGGCTCTGCGATATATGAAACGCCGCTGCGCTTCGCTCTTTCGATATTGTCACCGAACGGGAAGAAGGCGTCGGAGCCGAGCGATACGCCGCTGATAGTGTCAAGATATGCGCGCGCCTCCTCTGCGGTGAGGGGCTCAGGGCGCTCGGTAAAGTATTTCTGCCAATTGCCCTCGGCACATACATCCTCTTCGTTTTTGTTTATGTAACCGTCGATTACGTTATCTCTGTCAGGGCGCGCAATATCCTTTTTGAAAGGAAGGTTCAAAACCTTGTCATACTGGCGCAAATGCCAGGTATCAGCCTTTGAGCCTGCAAGGCGGGTACAGTGAATTCTCGACTGCTGACCTGCGCCGACACCGATTGCCTGACCCTGATATGCGTAGCATACCGAGTTTGACTGAGTGTATTTGAGAGTGATAAGCGAGATTATAAGGTCGCGCTTTGCCTCTTCGGTAAGCTCCTTGTTTTCTGTAACTATATTGGTAAGAAGAGCTTCGTTAATCTCGAAATTGTTTCTTCCCTGCTCGAAGGTGATTCCGAAGACGTCCTTGTGCTCTACGGGTGCGGGAACGTAATCGGGGTCAATTTTAACTATATTGTAGTTTCCGTTTCTTTTCGTTTTGAGTATTGCAAGTGCCTCGTCGGTATAGCCGGGAGCGATAACGCCGTCGGATATTTCGCGCTTGATGAGGGTTGCGGTGGTCACGTCACAAACGTCTGAAAGCGCGATCCAGTCACCGAAGGAAGACATGCGGTCGGTTCCTCTCGCTCTTGCGTAAGCGCAAGCGAGGGGGGAGTCGTCAAGACCCGCGATATCGTCAACGAAGCAAGCGCGCTTAAGCTTTTCCGAAAGCTTTACACCGACAGCGGCTGAGGTGGGGCTTACGTGCTTAAAAGAGGTAGCGCACGCAAGGCCTGTTGCTTCTTTAAGCTCCTTTACAAGCTGCCATGAATTAAATGCATCGAGAAAATTTATGTATCCGGGTCTGCCCGAGAGTATTTCGATGGGAAGATCCTCTCCATTTGCCATAAAAATTTTAGCGGGCTTCTGATTGGGATTACAGCCATATTTAAGTTCAAATTCTTTCATTTCAAAAATCCTCTCAACAGTTCTTATTTACTATTCTTGTTTCGGCATTGCCGGATTCGATGTCTATGTATCTCACGAAAAGGGATACCTTATTGTCTTCGTTAAGATTCGTCCATATAAGATCGGTCAACGAGTCGATATCCACGTCGGGAAGCAGGAGCGTTTTAGGCTCACCCTCAAACGAGGGAAGCGGATTTCCGTCACAGTTGTAGGTGTGGATAAACTTAGCCATACCTGCCTTGGGATTTGAGTAAGCGTAGGTAAATCTTTCACAGGAGGAATCGTCACCCTCAGCGCTCTTAAGAATTGACATTGCGAAATTCATGCTGCCGCATTCGCGGTGAATAATACCCGAAATACGAGGTGTGAAGTTCGGCTTATCGTCCTCAAACTCTCTGGTTCTGAGCGCCTGCTCAAAGGTCATTTGCTTATCCATAAGCTCGTATATCGTGTCGGTCTGGTCGCCGTTGGTTACGATAGTCTTGTTTCCGAGAACTCTTACGGGATAGTAAATTATAAGGTGGGGGTCAATCATTTTAGACTCATCGAACGCCTTGGTACGCATAGCGTCGCCCTCAAGAACGAACACGCGATTACGGCTGTTTTCGCTTCTGCCCATAATGAAGTAAGCGGTAACCGCCTTCTTACCGTCGGCGCTTTTGCCGATTATAATTCCTCTGCCGTGATAGGCGAGCGAGTTAAGTTCGTCTTTGATAGTTGAAACTTTCATTCTTAATATCTCCTCAAATCAGCTTATATAAACTTTGTTGTTTTTTACTGTAATTCTGTCTTCACAGAAGAGCTTTACCGCCTCGGGAAGTATGATCCACTCCGCCTCCTCCATAATTCTCTTCTGAAGTGCCTCGGGGGTGTCGCCCTCAAGCACGGGCACTGCCTTTTGCAAAATTATGGGTCCAGCATCGCACTCGGGGGTGACGATATGAACGGTAGCACCCGAAACCTTAACGCCTTTTTCAAGAGCCGCCTCATGAACGTAAAGACCGTAATAGCCCTTTCCGCAAAAAGACGGAATAAGCGCGGGGTGAACGTTTATAATTCTGTTCGGGAACGCCTCGTACATCTGCTCGTCGATTATGGTAAGGAATCCCGCAAGCACGACGAGGTCAACACCCTCAGCCGTAAGCGTATCCGCAAGAGCGCGGGAATATGCCGCAATGCTTTCATAATCGCGGCGAGCAAGCACTCTGCCCTCAATTCCGGCGTTTTTTGCGCGCTCAAGTGCATAAACACCCGGCTTTGATGCAACGACGAGGGTTATTTTACTCTCACCGAACATTCCGGATTTCTCGGCGTTTATGAGCGCCTGGAGATTTGTGCCGCCGCCCGACACCAAAACTGCGATTTTCAAAGGTGTCAGCATAAAACAACACCCTCGTCGCTCTCTATTACCTCACCGAGAAGATATGCGTCGTCACCGTTTTTGCGAAGTATTTCGATTGCGGTGTCGGCATCCTCCTTGGCAACTACGATGACCATACCTACGCCCATGTTGTAGGTGTTATACATATCCCTCTCGGGAATATCGCCGTATTTTGCAATAAGGTCGAATATGGGAAGAACCTTAACGTCGGATTTCTTTATCTTAGCACCGAGTCCGTCGGGGAAGCTGCGCGGAATATTTTCATAGAAGCCGCCGCCCGTGATATGAGATATTCCCTTAACCGATACCTTTTCAAGAAGCGCAAGAACCGACTTAACGTAAATTCTCGTGGGAGTGAGAAGAGTTTCTCCGATAGTCTTTCCGCCGAGCTCCTCACGCGGTACGTAAAGCTCGGGATTATTATTGTCAATATCAAACACCTTGCGGCAAAGCGAGAAGCCGTTTGAGTGTATTCCCGTCGAGGGAAGAGCGATGATAACGTCGCCCGCCTTCATCTTTTTATTGTCGATTATCTTCTTTTTGTCAACGATACCTACGGCAAAGCCGGCAAGGTCGTAATCCTCAAGCGGCATAAGTCCGGGATGCTCCGCCGTCTCGCCGCCTATAAGAGCCGCGCCCGACTGAACGCACCCCTCGGCAACGCCCGAAACGATAGAAGCTATCTTCTCGGGATAGTTCTTTCCGCAGGCAATGTAATCGAGGAAGAAGAGAGGCTTTGCACCGACGCAGATGATATCGTTAACGCACATTGCAACCGCGTCGATACCGATAGTGTCGTGCTTGTCCATAAGTATTGCAAGCTTAACCTTAGTTCCGCATCCGTCGGTTCCCGAAACGAGAACGGGTTCCTCCATACCCGTAGGAAGACCGAAACAGCCGCCGAATCCTCCAACGTCGTCAAGGCATCCTTCGTTGCGAGTGCGCGCGATGTGCGCCTTCATAAGCTCTACCGCCTTATATCCCGCAGTGATGTCAACACCGGCCTTAGCGTAGCTTTCTGATTTTGAGTTTTTCATAATCTATATACCTTTCAAATTTATTAACAAACTATTTTTTCTCGGAAAGTTTGCGGTCGTATTTGTTTTCTTCAATCTTCTCAGGAATTGCAGTAGGATATTTTCCGTCAAAGCAAGCGGTACAATATCCCTTGCAGGTCGAGCCGACGGCAAGCTTGGTAACGTCCTCAAGCCTGAGATATCCGAGCGAATCGGCTCCGGTTATCTTGGTTATCTCCTCAACCGTATGATTGCTTGCAATCAGCGAATCTTTCGAGTCAACGTCGGTGCCGTAGTAGCAGGGATTAAGGAAAGGCGGAGCTGACGAACGAAGATGTACCTCGAGCGCTCCCGCATTTTTAAGAAGCCTTACGAGCTTTGCGCAGGTTGTTCCTCTTACTATAGAGTCGTCAACAAGGACCACCCTTTTTCCGCTGACAGTTGCACTGACTGGGTTGAGCTTTATTTTAACCTTATCCTCTCGCACGTCCTGGCCCGGAGCTATAAAGGTTCTTCCAATATATTTATTTTTTATAAGTCCTATTCCGTAAGGGATTCCCGAACGCTCCGCATAGCCGATAGCCGCATCAAGTCCGGAATCCGGAACACCGACGACAACGTCGGCTTCAACGGGATGAGCTTCTGCCAGAAGCGCACCTGCACGCTTTCTCGCCTCATGCACCGATGCCGAAGCAATTACGGAATCGGGTCGGGAGGTATATACGTATTCGAACACACAAAGCGATTCAGGAGCTTTACCGCAATGCTCGCGTATAGATTTCACCGTTCCGTCGTTTGTAAACACAATTATTTCACCCGGTTCAAGCTCACGTATAAAGGTCGCTCCGACGGTATCAAGCGCACAGCTTTCGGTTGCAACGACATACTGACCGTTTTCACGCTTTCCGTAGCATACGGGATGAAATCCGTACTTGTCCCTCGTCGCAATTATCTTTCGGGGCGACATAAGAAGCAGACTAAGACCTCCGTCAAATCTGCTCATGGCACGGCATGTTGCCTCTTCAATTGATTTTGCGGTAATGCGCTCCCTTGTTATAACGTAGGAAACAATCTCAGCGTCGCTTGAGGTATGGAATATCATACCGGCAAGCTCAAGCTCGTGTTTAAGCTCTGCCGCGTTTGAAAGTCTGCCGGCGGTGGCTATCGCAAGTCTGCCCTTCATATGATTTACTATGATGGGCTCCGTATTTTCATTCGATTTCGTTCCGAGCGTTCCGTAACGGACGTGGCCTATCGCCATGTTGCCGAGTCCGAGCGCGTCAAGGTCGGCGTGAGTGAACACGTCGTTAACGAGACCTTGATTTTTCTTCATTGTGAAAACTCCGTCGTCGTTGACTACGATTCCCGAGCTTTCCTGACCTCTGTGCTGAAGAGCGAACAAACCATAATAGACGCTTGACGCGACGTTCGTTCTTTCCTCTCCTATAATTCCGAATACTCCCATAAATTCCTCCGATTACGCGTTGTACTTTTCTTCAACTGCGCGGTTCTTTTCGAGAACCTTTTCTTTTCCCTTTTCGCGAGCTTCAACGAGCTTTGCTCTGAGTGACTCGTCGGAAAGCGCAAGAATCTCAGCGGCAAGGTGAGCGGCGTTTGCCGCACCGTCAATAGCTACCGTCGCTACGGGGATACCCGAGGGCATCTGAACAGTTGCCCAAAGAGCGTCAACGCCGCCCGTATTTTTGCAGGAAATCGGAATACCGATTACGGGAAGCACGGTGTTTGCCGCAACCGCACCCGCAAGGTGAGCCGCCATACCTGCCGCGGCAATTATCACGCCGAAGCCGTTGTCGTACGCACCCGAAACAAACTCTGCAGTTTCAAGAGGCGTTCTGTGAGCAGAATAGACGTGGACCTCGTGAGGAATACCGTATTCCTTGAGAACGTTGATTCCCTTTTCGACTATGGGAAGGTCGCTGTCGCTTCCCATCAAAATAGCTACTTTTTTCATGTTTTATCTCCATTCGAATAGATTTCATTTTTCCATACTAGTATATTTTAACATATATATATAATAAAAGTCAAGATAAGAAGTCGGCTGCAAAAGAATAAAATTTTACGAAAAAGCCGTCGCTTTTTGTTGTTTTTCACCAAATAAAAAGCGGAGCATCGGACATTTCGATACTCCGCAAAGCAAACAAATGTAAGCAATTGTTTTCATATCATGGCGCATGTGCATCAAACATTTCGCACGGGTCAGCATCAGAATGAAAACTTGATTATTTTATTCTCATATGTTATCTTATAGGTTTTGAAATTATTCTTTGATTCGTAAAGCTCCATTTTTCCGCCCTCGCAGGATTTGGGAAGGCTGTCGTTTTTGAAGCTTATGTAAAACTCTTTGCCAAGGTCGTCAAAATCAAGTGCAAGAGCATCGGATATATCCACGATGCACCGTCCGTCCTCGTAGGAAATCTTTGAGTTATTGCGGTAAATCGACTGATTGCCCGTAAAGCGAATATCACGCGAGAGCATAATTCCGAACACCTCCGCCTGACGCTGAAAATATTCTATCCAATCACCGAGCCTTGCAAGATTGTTCTGCGGATAATAGTGCAAAAAGTTTGCCCAGTGCATACCCATAACCTCGCCGAATACCTCCTCGCCCTCTTCCGCAAATTCCCTTATATATCTCGGGTCAACGTCGGGTGCATCGCTCGGGATTCCGAATTTCACGTTCTTTTCCATATACCAAACGCCTGAGTTAAGCTTTGAGCATTCAATCTTGCGCTGCCAGCGGGCGATTATATATCTTATGCCCCTTTTATAGAGATTTTTCGAAAGGCGGTCAACGTATCCCCAATCATCCTTATCGGCAAAGCCGAATCCGCATGGCGGGCAGAATGAAATTATCTTCTTTTTAAAGCCCCATGAATCGTATATATGCTGAAAAAGGTCAAGATGCTTATCAAGCTCACAGTCGGGCAAAAGCTCAACTCTTCTGTCCTCGGTTATCCTTGAATACTCCTTTTCATTAAGGCGCACGCCGTTCTCGTCATAAAGTCCGTGAAGAAGTCCGTGGATACAGTAATCGATGTACGGTGAGCTTTCTGCAGCTTCGAAGAATTTCTCGGCAAGCTCGTAGTCAATCTCCTCTTTTCTGTTCCAGCCGCTAGGATTATGCGTCACGCCGACAACGCCGCGCAGGCAGTTATCCTTGTCCCAGTCGCCAAGGCATATCGGGCATATTATTTTCATATTGAGCGCGCGTCCCAGCTGATCTATAATCTTGTAATCCTCGGGAACGTGGTGGCGCGGAAATTCAGAACGCGATGCCTGACCTATATATCTAAGGTCGCGGCCGTCATGCCACATAACGTCGTCAAGGTCGAGTATCAGAGCCGCAGGGAGTATTGCTTTTCTTTCCATAAACGTGTGTTTTCTCCTTGTTTTTCGATTTCTTTTATTATACCATATTCTCGCCGAATTGTAAAGCATCAAATACTATATGGGCAGCATCACTTTTGAAATATAGCAGATTTAAATCTTTATTTATACGCAAAACAAAACTTTTCTATTGAAAAAAGCATAGTTTCGTGGTACAATTGAACAAACCTTAATTCACAGAGGAAAAATATGAAAATAATAGCAGAGCGCATTCTGGAAGCCGACGAAAAAAGAGGATTAGTTAATTATAAAAGAATCTACTTGTCCCATACCGGATACGAATGCAAACAAACTAAAACAACTCAGCGCGAGAGCGATTACGCAAACGAAAAAGAATACAGAACAAGCCTCGACAACGGAAAAACCTATACCGAGTGGGCGCCCGTTGAGAGAACCGAATACTCAAAGAGATTCGGTGAGGATGAAATGATATCTCAGGAAACGTCAAGAATATGGAATCCTATTCACCGTCATTACGTTTCTACCTGGTGGTCGAGATATTTTATCGACGGTCACGAAAAGGCATACAGGCATTTATGGCGTGAGGGCAAGCTTGATTTTTTTGACCATCAGTATATAGCAATATCGGATTCGGGTGACGGCGGTATAATTTCGAAAAAGCTTGTAAAATATGAGGACGGCGTGGACTTTGACCCTCAAAAACCGAATAATCCCGAATTTCTGATGAAAAACCGAGGTTTTTTAAACGCCCCGATAGTCCTTAAAAACGGCGATATTGCCGTGGCGGTCGGAGTTCCCGTGCCTGCCGCATGCAATATGGCAGGGCTTGACGTACAAAGCGTGTTTCCGAGCTGCCCGAACCTGCACCGAGGTGTGATGGTTGCGCGCGGAAAATACAACACGGGCACTAACGAATATGATTTGAGCTTTTCAAATCCGATAATTCTCGATGACCTGCGTTCCTCGCGCGGCATAGACGAGCCGATACTAGCCGAGCTTGAGGGCGGCAGAATACTTCTCGTCATGCGCGGCTCAAACGTAAGAAGCGAGGCATGGAATACAAGAATCAAAGAAGGCACGCCGACTTATAAATGGTATTCCTTCTCGGACGACGGCGGCAAAACATTTACGGAAGCTATGCCGTGGCGCTTTGACTCGGGCAAGCCGATATACTCCGCCGCAACAATTTCAAAGCTTATCCGCTCATCAAAGAACAAAAGACTCTATTGGATAGGAAATATTTCGGACGAGCATGCATACGGCAATTTCCCGAGATTTCCCCTCTATATTTGCGAAGTCGACGACAAAAGCGCGCTTTTAAAGAAGGGCACTCTGACCGTAATAGACACGCGTCGCGAGGGAGAGAGTGAAAAGCTGCAGCTTTCAAATTTCTCACTCATAGAGGACAGAGAAAGCGGCAATTTTGAAATTACTCTTGCAAAAAACGGACAATTTGACCCCAATCGCTCCTTCTTTGGCGAGAGCTGGAAATATACCGTGGTTTTGTAAATTGCAAGCGCACCGGTGATGAAAATGAATAGAGATAAAGAATTAGCAAGTCGAAAAACTCCGAGATTACAGAGTTTTGATTACAACAGTTCGGGAGTTTTTTGTACGCAAAATAGGCAATTCATCCTCTCTTGTATCGTAGAGATGCCTGTCCCTACAAGTAATAATCGAGCAAATAGCGCGTTCTCGTAATTGTTTCTACGTTTAAACGATTTTGCAACAAGGAATATGGAGAAAACATTTGGCAAGCCCGCGCCTATGACCATATTATTCGCAACCGTCAATACTACGAGGAACATATAAGATATATTTACGAAACTCCAATTAATTGGTATTAAGACGAATTATATACGGAAGATTAGGGATATACTTTAAATTTCAAACACCCCGACAGAAAAAATCTGTCGGGGTGTCTTTTGTTGTTCGGATTGTTTTTTATCAGAAAGAAATCTCGACACGGGTGCCCGTGTGAGTTATTTTGTAGGTATTGAACTCGCGGTGCTCCTCGTAAAGCGAGATCTCTCCGCCGGAGATTGATTTCGGCTCTATGCCTTTTTTAAAGCTTATATAGAAGAGGTTTTCATGTCTGTCAATCTTGTTCTTATCCATTTCGGTAAGGTCGATTATGCATTTATTGCCGTCAAGCGTCATATCGGCATACCAGAAATAGAAAAGCTGATTTACACTCTTTTCAAAGTTGCGCGCGGTCATGTAGCCGAACACCTCGTTTTGCGCCTTAAAGTAATTTACCCAAGGTTCAACCTGCTCAAAATTTTTCTTGGGATTAAAGCGCAGCACGTTCGTCCAGTGAAGCGCGAGAAGCGCCGAATTGTGCTTCTTCTCTTCAAGCAGGAACTGAGGGAAGGTTTCGGGGTCAACGTCATAGCTATCCCACGGAGCAGCGAAGCCTTTTAAAGACTCGGCTGTTTGCTTTACGCAAGCCACTCCGTTATAAACCTTCAAAGGTGCGTCAAACGGCAATCCGGAATTCGTCCAATATCTTATTCCCCTGTCGTAAAGCAGCTTGCAAATATGAGCAAATTCCTCCTCTTTTATTCCACCCATTCCGCAGGGGGCTATATAGGTGGTCAAGGGCTGTTTGAAGCCCCATGTTTCGTAAAGCTTCATAAAGGCGTCAAGATGCTCGTTGAAATACTCGTCGGATACGAGCGTCTTTTCATAGCTTCCGTCCTCAAGGCGTTTTATATTAAAGCCCTCCGCCTCGTTTATGAGCTTTCCGTCCTTGTCGTAATTGCCGTGAAGAAGTCCGTGAATCGAATAGTCGATATACTCTGAATCCTCAAGCACGTCGCGGTATTTTTCGCATTTGGCGATATCAATATCACTCGCTCTGTCCCAGCCTTTCGGGTCGTGTGTCGCGCCCGTAACGTTACGGAGAATATTATCCTTATCCCAATCGCCAAGGCAAAGAGCAACGAAAACGCTTGAATTCATTGCCTTTCCTATTTCGTGAAGCACCTGATAGTCCTCAAGCGCATGGAAACGCGGAAGTCCGGAGCGAGATGCCTGACCCCTTAGTCTTAAATCTCTTCCGTTATCCCAACCTACGTCGTCAAGCTGAAGTATGCCCGCAAGCGGAATTTTCACCGTATCATTCACAATTAATTCTCCTAAAATCAATTTTTTATTGTTACACGGCTAGCCGTGTGAACTATTTTGTATGTATTGAATTCTTTATGCTCCTCGTAAAGCGAGATTTCTCCGCCCGCGCAGGATTTTGGTGTAATCCCCTTTTTAAAGCTTACAAGAAGCTCGTTTTTGTGACATTCAAGCTTCTCTTTTTCCACCTCGGAGAAATCAAGAACAACAGAATTTCCGTCAAAGCTCATCTTAGTAAATTCGTGATAAAAGAGCTGATTTACACCCTCGGCAAGATTATTTGCCATAGCTCCGCCAAACACCTCAGACTGAATCTTATAGTATTCAGCCCAGTGAGCAACGTTTTTCTTATTGTTTTCGGGGTTGAATCTTAAGAAATTCGTCCAGTGCGTACCGCGCAGACATGAATTTTCCTCTGCGTCGTCGGCATAAATATCTCCTAGTACAGAGGGGTCAAAATCGTATGCATCCCACGGAATTTTTCCGCCGTTGTGTCCCCATTTGAAGCAGGCAACCCCCTCCATAACTCTGAGTGTTTCGGGAAATTTAAAGTTATCCGCCCAGTATATTATTCCGTATTCACGTAAAATTTTGCACATTCTTCGCTGTACGTCCTCCGACCACGGAAGCGAGCACGGAACGACGAATCCGCGAATCTTCTGCTTGAACCCCCATGAATCGTATATTTTGAAGAAGAGGTCGAGACGGTGACGAAAATCCTCTTCGGAAAAGCGTTCCTTCCCCTCACCATACCGACCGTCATACTCGTACCACTCGTGCTCGTTTATGCACTTACCCTCGGCGGTATATCTGCCGTGGAGAATGCCGTGAACCATATAGTCAACGTGCCCTTTTTCAAGAGTATCGCGGTAGCGTGTAAACTTTTTGAGATCTATTTCGCTCTTTCTGTCCCAACCGTTCGGGTCGTGGGTTACACCAACCTCACCGCGCAGAAAGTTTTCCTTATCCCAGTCGCCAAGACAAAGCGCGACCGCAATATTGCTGCCCGTAGCCTCGGAAAGTTGATTTAAAAATTCATAATCCTCAAGTGCGTGGTAGCGCGGAAGTCCGGAACGGGACGCCTGACCGATAAGTCTGAGGTCACGTCCGTTATCCCACCCCACGTCGTCCATTTCAAGAACCGTGGCAACCGGTATTTTTATATTTTCCATAGTAAAATCCTAATAAAATTAAAGTGATACTTCAATCTTGTTTGCGGTATGAACTACCTTATATGTATTGAACGCCTTGTGCTCCTCGTAAAGTGAGATTTCTCCGCCCGCGCAGGATTTAGGAGCAATATCCTTTGTGAAGCTGATATAGAACTCGTCCTTGCAGGGTGTGGTCTTTTTTGCACAAGCCTCGCTGACGTCAACGATACACTTACCGTCGTTTATATCAATCTTTGAATAAAGGTTATAGAACTGCTGTGTTACAGAGAACTCAACGTCCTTTGCAATCATCGTGCCAAAGGTTTCCCTTTCTCTGTTGAAATAATTTATCCAATCGGGCAGAAGATCAAAATCGCGCTTGGGGTTGAGTCTTAACAGGTTCGTCCAATGCATACCGACCATATTGGTGCCACCATAATTATCCTTATGCACGAAAGGCATCAGTAGATCGGGGTCAAGGTCGTAGCCCTCCCACGGGGGCATAGGTCCGTATTTTCCGTTATACGAGCCGCCTTTTTTCATAACGGCAACGTCGGCGTAAGTCCCCATAGGTCCGTCAAATTTAAAGCCGCTGTTTGCCCAGTATTTCACTCCAAGATTTTGAAGCCTTTTCGCAAGGTCCTCTATCATCCACTCGTCAGCCTGTCCAAAGCCGCAGGGCGAAACAAACGAGCGGATTTTTTTCGTAAAGCCCCAACTATTGTATATTTCGAAAAAAAGACATATTCTGTTATTAAAATCCTCGTTTGAGCTGATAACCATTCTTTGTTTGCCGTCAACCTCTATCATTTTAAAATATTCTCTCTCATGAAGAAGTTTTCCATTCTCATCATATACGCCGTGGAGAAGTCCGTGTATTACAAGCTCAATATACTCTGAATTATTAAGAATGTCGCGAGCCTCTTCGCAAAATTCAAGGTCTATCTCGCTCTTTCTGTCCCAGCCGTGAGGATTGTGAGTTATACCGACTTGACCGCGAAGAAGATTATCCTTGTCCCAATCTGCAAGACAGAGCGGAGCCCAGATTTTCTGTCCGAGAGCCTTACCGAATTCGTGGAGCATTTTATAGTCTTCGATTGCGTGGCGGCGCGGAATACCCGAGCGCGAAGCCTGACCGCGAAGTCTCAGGTCTCTGCCGTTATCCCAGCCCACGTCGTCAAAGCAAAACTGTAATGCAACCGGTATTTTTACATTTTTCATTGTATTTTCACCCCAAGTTATACATTTTCTTATATTTTTATAACAATCCTGTCGCTTTCGTGCGTTATCTTATAGGTCTTAAATTCCTTTTTTTCCTCATAAAGAGTTATCTCGCCGCCCTCGCAGGATTTCGGTTCAACACCGTTTTTGAAGCTTATATAAAATTCCTTTTTATGCTCTTCAAGCTTTTTTGAAGCTATGTAGGAGAGGTCGATCACAACCGCGCCTCCCTCCTCCTTCAGCTCGGCAAATGAGTGATAAAGCTGCTGATTTGCCGAAAATATGAAATCACGGGATATCATACAGCCGAATATTTCAGCCTGCTTGTTTATCCACTCGATCCACTTCGGAAGATTTTCCAAATTGTTTTCGGGATTGTATCTCAGGAAATTGGTCCAATGCCAAATAACAGTGCCCCAGATGTTTTTCTGACCGGGTGTCATAAAGTCAGCCGCGTAGCGCGGGTCAACGTCATACGCCTCCCACGGAAATTTCGGAGCATCCTGACATCTTCCCACGTAGCGCACAGGCATGAAAAGCTCGTCGGGCTCTCTGTGATTTGCCCAGAACGTATGGCAGAAACGCACTCCGCGCTTGTAAAGCTCGGCATTAAGCAGCGCAAGCTTTTCGGGCGCGACGTCCTTTGGCATACCGCAAGGAAAGCCGAATACCCGAAGAGGCTTTTTAAAGCCCCACGAATTGTAAATTTTGAAGAAAAGGTCAAGCCTTCTTTTGCATTCCTCGATTGGCATAGGTCGGTAGCTGCCGGGGTTTTCCGGGTCAGGCTCGTAGTACTCACATTCCGAAACAAGCTTACCGTTTTCATCATACCTGCCGTGCAGGGTCGAATGGACTGCGTAATCTATGTATTCCGACGATTCAAGAGCCTCAAAGCACGCCTTTGTATACTCCATATCCATCTCGGAGGCTCTGTCCCAGTTATACGGATTATGCGTAACTCCGACCTCACCGCGCAAAACATTGTCCTTATCCCAATCGCCAAGGCAAAGCTTACCGAGTATTTTCTGATTTATTGCTTTACCGAGCTCGTTTACTATTTTATAGTCTTCAACCGCATGGTCGCGCGGAATACCAGAGCGCGAAGCCTTCTTAGCAGCTCGAAGATCCCTTCCGTCGTGCCAGGCAAGATCGTCGATAGTCAGCTGCAGGGCGGTGGGAATAATTATTTTATCAAGCATAACTTCCTCTTTAAAACGTTATTTTTACCTTCCAATCGGTATGCGTTACCTTATAGGTTTTGAATTCCTTCATTTCACGGAAGAGCTCTATTTCACCGCCCTCGCAGAATTTAGGCTCAACGCCGTTTTTAAAGCTGATAAAGAACATCTTGTTGTGGCAATCGACGTGCTCCTTTTCAATCGCGGTGAGGTCGATATCGCATACGCCGTCGGAAATCTCCATCTTTGCTTTTTCAAAATAGAAATGCTGATTGATTGCCTCGGTAATATTTTTCGCGTTATGAAGACCGAAAATCTCGCCCTGACGTTTTACGTAGTTCGTCCAAAGTTCAACCTGCTCGGGATTCTTCTTGGGATTGAAACGAAGCAGATTCGTCCAGTGAAGTCCGAAAACGCATCCGCCTGCGTTTGTATTTACGTAATCGGCAAAGGTCGAAGGGTCGATGTCATATCCGTCCCAGGGCATCTGGGGTCTGTTTCCCTCTTCATCAACGGGAGCGGACTTTTTGACACACGCGACACCGTTTATGACCTTCATTGATTCCTCAAAATAGAAGCCGCCGTTAGTCCAGTATCTCACGCCTCTCTTATAAAGCTCACCCGCAATGCGCGAAAGCTCCTCGTGCGAAGCAAAACCAAGTCCACAGGGAGAAATGAACACCTTTATCGGCTTCTTAAAGCCCCAAGAGTCGTATATTTTAAAGAAGCAGTCAAGACGCTTGTTAAAATCCTCTACCGAACGAAGTCCGAGGCTGTTCATCGTGCCGTCGGTGGTAAGCTCGAAATACTCGCGCTCGTGAACGAGCTTTCCCTCTTCGTCATAAAATCCGTGCATAAGACCGTGAATCGAGTAATCAACGTATTCTGTGCTTTCAAGCGTGTCGCGGTACTTTGCGAAAGCCTCCATATCCATCTCAGAGGCTCTGTCCCAGTTATACGGGTCATGAGTCGCTCCGACGAATCCGCGCAATACGTTGTCCTTATCCCAATCGGCAAGACAAAGCGCAACGTTAAGCGCCATTCCCGAAGCTTCACCGATTTGCTTTAAAACCTCGTAATCCTCAAGCGCGTGATAGCGCGGAAGGCCCGAGCGCGACGCCTTTTTCTGAAGTCTGAGGTCGCGTCCGTTATCCCAGCCCACATCGTCAAACTCAAGCACCCAGGCTTTCGGAATTTTCACAAATTTTTCCATATTAAAAGCTCCCTTGATTACAAAAAATTATTACAAAGTAATAATACCATTTTACACGAGGCAAAGTCAAGCCTTTTGAATAAAATATTATGCAATAATTTGATAAAAAACCGCGCAATTAAATTGCCGAAAAAGTACAACAAAAGTTACAACAAAAGTTTAACCGAAATTCATTGACATTTATAAAAATATATGATATACTAATCGTTGCCGAAGAAATGCGACGGCTGCGGAATATAATAACCCACTCCTAAGGAGTGCGTATATCCGAGAAGATAGACACGAAGCCCATCGGGATAGACTCAAACTCTATAAGGATTTTGTGTCCTAAACCTCAAAAGTGCAGTTTTGTACACCTTTTGTACACCCGAGCGAAAATCACAATTAAATAGCACGCCTGCATAGTTAAATGGATATAATAACCCCCTCCTAAGGGGTAGTTACAGGTTCGATTCCTGTTGCGGG
>SVRU01000061.1 GCA_015064665.1 Oscillospiraceae bacterium | reverse complement strand
GTGGTAAGACGCGTTTTGTCCATCTCGTGACAGAGGTCGTTGAGGATTCTGTGGTTCTCAAGAAGGTCGGGGTCTGTGTCGCCCTTCATGGTTATCTCGTTTGAGAGTCCCCAAACAACTATTGAGGGGTGGTTATAGTTCTGCGTAATAAGCTCGGTCATCTGCGAAATTGTGTTCTCGCGCGCTGTTGGCATATGCTGTGAGATGTAAGGAATCTCTGCCCAGATAACAAGACCGCGTTCGTCACAGAGGTCGTAGAAATACTGGTCGTGCTGATAGTGAGCAAGTCTTATGGTAGTCGCGCCCATCTCGCAGATAAGCTCGATATCCTCTTCGTGATGCTCAGGTAGAAGCGCGTTTCCTATACCCCATCTGTCCTGATGGCGCGAAACGCCGCGAAGCGCGTATTCCTCGCCGTTAAGGATAAATCCGAGCTCGGGGTCAACCTTGTACGTACGGCAGCCGAAACGGGTCGAGATGCTGTCAATAACGCCATCACCCGAAAGAAGCTCTATTTTTGCGGTGTAGAGGTAGGGATGCTTGCGGCCGTGCCAAAGGGTGACGTCCTTAATATCAAGAGTAACCTTCGTTTCTGCCGTTGTTAATTCCGCAACGGTTGCGTCCTCTTTGTCGCAAATTGTGTATTTAAGGGTCTGTCCGTCCTCTTTATTCGTTACCCAGGTCTCAATCTCAACCTTTGCATCGGAGCCGCTCACGGAGGGAGTTACCTTAAGACCCGGTGTTCCGTAATAGTCAAGGTCGAAATGTGTCTCGTCAACGCAGATTACGTTAACGTCGCGGTAAAGACCGCCGTAGAAGGTGAAGTCGGCAACCTGAGGATAGACTCTGTCGTTAGGCGCATTGTCAACCGCGATTACAAGAAAGTTTTCATCAGCGAGAGCGTCGGTCATATTAACGCGCCAGGTTGAGTAACCGCCGTCGTGGCTTGCGAGCTTTTTGCCGTTGAGGTAAACGTCAGCCGAGGAGTTTGCTCCGCGGATTTCAAGGTAGTAAAACTTGGATTCGGGAAGCGAATCCTTTTTGAAGCTCTTCGCATAAAGGCAGGTGCCTCTGTGATAGTCATTTCCTCCGTCCTGTCCGTCGGTGGCGTTCCACGTGTGCGGGAGGGTTACCGATTCCCAACTTTCCGATACGGCTTTTGGAATTTCCGCAAAGGTTTCCTTCGTAAATGACCAATTGCCGTTAAAATTCAATATATTACGCATTTGTTATCTCTCTTTCAAATTGTTTTAAAAAGAGGCTGATTCAAAACAAAGGTTGAAGCAGCCTCAAAAAGTCAATAATTACTGTTCTGCCGTAGTTATTGCTGCGTCTTCTTGAGCATCGTGTCCAAGCTCTGCGGTCATCTGCTTTAAGGTCTTTTTATCAATGTTATAAATGAATGCAAGACCGATAAATTGAACGAGAGCGGAGAAAAGATAGAGTCCTGCAACAAGCCAGCACATATTACGAGCGGTTTCGATAGACTGACCTACCGTACCTTTCTCAGATACGTAGCCGAGAGCGCCCATAATGAGAAGAACGAGAGAGGGGCCAACGCCCTGAGCAAGCTTTCTGAAGAAGGAGTGAAGCGAGTAAACGGTTCCTTCCTCGCGAGTGCCGAATTTCCATTCGTTGTAGTCGATAGCATCACCCATCATTGCCCATGATACGCAAGTGTAAATACCCATACCGATTCCAAAGAATACAAGACCGAGCATATAAACGATAAGAGCAGCGTTTGTGTTGTTAACGAGAGGGAAGAACATCATTATAAGACCGCCGATAAGCGAAACGACTGTTCCCGCAACCGATGCTTCCTTTTTTCCGTATTTGTCAACTATCTTTTTGATGAAGGGCATAAAGAAGAACATGGGAAGGAAACCGATAAGCATAACGATACCCGAAAGGTCTGCTTTTCCAAAGTAGGTTGCAAACATAATCGTGTTAGCCGTCGTAGCCGACTGCATACCGAGGAACATACCCATAGCGGCGAGGGTTACGCCTACTGCGGGGCGGTTCTTAACGAATTTTCCAAAGGATTTGAAGATGTTGATTTTCTCGGTCTGCTCGTTCGTTTTTACCGAGTTTTCATCAACGCGAATAGTGATTTTTTTAATCATAAACAGGAATGCAATAAATCCGAGGATTCCCATAATCAGCGCAGCCCAGAATACTCTTGAGCCGAGAAGGTCCTGCATCTTTGCGTGTGTGAGAGGACTGAGCATTACGTCGCCTATCTCATAAGGTAAGCCTGTTTTCGGGTTTATTGACTGAGGTCCAAGCTCTTCAAGACCGGGAAGAATCATAGGAACGCCTTCATACGTAATGTTTTTCCAGATAAGCATGGGAAGAATTATCATAGGAACCATATTGCCAACCATAGAACCGATAGAGCGCCACGTGGAAAGCTCTGCCTGACCGACCTTATCTTCCGTAACGAGTGAAAGCATAGAGCCGTAGGGCACGTTTGCTATCGTGTAGCACGCATCCCAGATAACGTATGCAAGAATGAATACAACCGACTTGAGAATAACGGCGAATGTTTCCGTGCTTATTCTGATCGATTCGGGAAGCGGAAGGAATACCAGTGCGCCGGCAATTAGAAGACCGCACGCTCCAACAAAAATGTAGGTCTTGAATTTGCCCATCTTGTATTTTTTCTTGTCATTGTCTATAAGCGAGCCTATCATCGGGTCGTTGATAGCATCCCATATCTGTGTTACAAGAACAAGCGCGGAGAGCAGACCTATCTCCATGTACATATAAACGAGCCAGAAAGTTTGCACGGTGCTCTTAAGCGCAAAGCTCATATTACAGCCGAAGTCGCCGGCAGCATATGCAACCTTGTCCAGCATACCGAACTTTCTGTGTCCGTTTGCGTCTAGCAGTTTTTCTTTTTTCATAGTTAACTTCCTTTTCTTTAAAATTTTGTTTTTCAGAAAACGTGTTTTGCTATAAATATAGTATAAAATATTTTTGCGCAATCGGTGAGTAAAATTTTAATGTATTTTTGTAATTATTTAATATTTGATGTTGATTTTAGACAAAAAACATGCTATATTTAGTTAGAGTTTTAGAATAAATTGAATTTTGGGGGTGCAAAGTTGTTTGAAAATGAGATACGGCTTGTTTGCCAAACCTTTGAAAAGTGCCGCATAAAAGCCGCTGTTTTGAAAAAAGACGAGTTCATTTCGCTCTCCGATACCGCAGACGACCCATTTTTTGCGGAAAATAATCTCGCAGCGCAGCTCTCTAAAATTCTGCCCGTGCAGCTTAACGAGCAAACTCTGTATAAAATCCTAACCTCTCTTGATTTTCGCTATATCTGTCTTTTGATTTCGGAGGAGGACGGCGTGCTTTTTGTCGGTCCGTATCTGTCCGAGCCGCCTCTTAAAGCGCGTATTCTTGAAATCGGCGAGAAGTGCGGAGTTTCACCGAAGCATATACGCTATCTTGAGGAATATTATAACGGAATTGCCGTGTTGGATGAGTCAAGTCCCCTACTGATGATGCTTGACGGACTTTGCGAGCATATATGGTCTTCTCCTTCGTTTGCCATTATAGATATTAACGAAGAGAAAACAACCTCCGATAACCGTTTAAGAAATACGTACGGCGATGAAAAAAAGGAGGACAATCTCGTCAGTATGAAAACGCTTGAGCGAAGATACGAATTTGAAAATGAAATGATTCAAGCGGTATCCCTCGGTCAAATTCATAAGGAAAAGCAGATTCTTGCCGCATTTTCCGAAGAGGCATTTGAAAAACGGCTTACGGATTATCTTCGCAACGCGAAAAACTACTCTGTAATTATGAACACCCTTCTTCGAAAGGCTGCCGAGCGCGGCGGCGTTCACCCCTTTTATATTGACAGGGTATCGTCGGATTTTGCCGCAAAAATCGAGAGAATGGCGCATATAGGTGAAAATGCGGCGCTTATGAGGGAAATGTTTCGTACCTATTGCCGTCTTGTTCGCAAGCATTCGACAAGCGGTTATTCGTTCCTTGTTCAAAAAACCTTAATTGCAATAGATTCCGACCTCTCGGTTGACCTTTCGCTGTCAGCTCTTGCCAAAATGCAAAACGTCAGCGCGGGTTATCTCTCCTCTGTGTTTAAAAAAGAGTTGGGCGTGCCTCTTTCCTCCTTCGTTGCAGAAAAAAGAGTCGAGCATGCAAAATACCTGCTTGTAACAACGCAGCTGCAAATACAGAGCATAGCTTTGCATTGCGGAATCGTGGACGTACAGTATTTTTCGAAGATATTTAAAAACAGAACGGGAAAAACGCCTAAGGAATACAGAGAAAGCTTTCGCACGTAAAATTAATTGAAAAATTTTTCTATTGAAAAATATAATGTTCTGTGATAAAATGATTGTATCACCGCATGTGTAAAAGGAGAAGTGAAGTGGAAATTTTAAATCTGAATTTTTCAAACGTATTGGGAAAAATCAAAGTTCTCAACGGTATGAATAACGGTCCTACGAAGCCGTCGGTCAGAGGAATGTCCAATTTTGAATCTTATAAAGCACTCGAAATACCCTACGCCCGCAATCACGACGCTTCCTTTTGCACGTCATACGGCGGCGAGCATACCGTAGACGTGCATCGAATTTTTAAAAATTTTGATGCCGATGAAAATAATCCCGAAAATTACGTTTTTGCTCCAACCGATGAATATGTCAGAAATACGTTCGAAGCGGGAACAAAGGTTTTTTACCGCCTCGGTGCATCTATTGAGCACGGCTATAAGTACGGAACCTATCCGCCAAAGGATTTTATAAAATGGGCGCGTATCTGCGAGCATATAATCCGCCACTATACAGAGGGCTGGGCTGACGGATTCGAATATGATATTGAGTATTGGGAGATATGGAACGAGCCCGATTGCCATAATACCGACGGTTCAAACCCCTGCTGGCAGGGAACGGCTAAGCAGTTTATCGACTTTTTCGAGGTCGTTGCAAAGCACCTAAAGAGCGTATTTCCGCATCTGAAAATAGGTGGTCCCGCATTCTGCCACTCTCGTTTTCACGAAGAGAACGCGAATGATTTTAAGCTTGCTTTTCTGAGGGCCGTAAAGCAGAGGGAAATTCCGCTCGATTTCTATTCCTTCCACGGATATCTTAAAAACGCAGAAAGTGTATTTGAACTTTCCGAGGCGGCGATGAAATCGCTTGAAATAGCAGGACTCAAAAAGCCCGAGCTTATATACAACGAGTGGAACTACGTGCGCGAGTGGGTAGGTCCCGCATACGTGTATTCAAGAGATATGGCGCGCGGCATAAAAGGCGCAGCTTTCAATACCGCGGTTATGTGCGCGACACAGGCATCCGATATAGATATGCTTATGTATTACGATGCCCGTCCGTCTAACTGGTGCGGACTTTTCGAATCGTATAGCTTAAAGCCGCTTAAGCCGTACTACGGTTATTATCTGTTTAAAGAGATTGCAAAGCTCGGCGGCTGGGTTAAGACCGACTCGCGTATTGGCAACGTTTGGGCAATTGCCGCCTCTGACGGCACGGATGGAGCTTTAATGCTTGCTCATTATAACGACAGCGATGATATTCCTCCCGAAAACGTTACAGTCAACGTAAGCAGAAATAGCGGAAAAGTCGGAACTCGTGTGGAATATTATCTGCTTGACGGTCAAAATAACGGTGAGCTTCTAAGAGAAGAAATATTTACGTCCGATTCGTTTGTGCTTCATCTTAATATGAAGCTTTTTGATACCTACTTAATAAAATTCATTTCAATATAGGTGATATTATGAAAATCAATCTTCAAAAAACATTTTTTGCAAACAAAAGTGAACTTTTAACATACGGAAGCTTCAAAATAGCAGCGTTCAGCTATCCTTCGGGAGTAGAGGCGCTTGAGGTCTCAAACTCAAGACTTTCGTTTATCTTCACTCCCTTCAAGGGTCAGCAGATATGGCATCTTAAGGTTGACGGCGAGGAGATTTCGATGAAAACCGAGGTCACAGAGCCGCAAAGCACGATGACCTATCTTGAAAATTACGGCGGATTTATGTACCATTGCGGAGTGATCTCCTTCGGCGCGCCCGATGAGAGCCATTCCCAGCACGGCGAGATACCGAACGCAATTTACGACTCAGCATACGTAGGATGCGGAGAGGACGAGGGCGGAAAATATATAACCCTCGGCGGCTCGCTTCTTCATAATACGGCTTTCGTCAGAAAATACAGATTTTCTCCCGAAATAAAGCTTTACGAGGATGCAACCGTGTTTAAAATCAGCGTAAAGCTTGAAAATCTGCGCGCGTATCCTCTTGAATATATGTATCTTTGCCACATCAATTTCCGCCCGTTTGAGAATGCTAAGCTTATTGCGTCAGCTAAATGCGATCGAGAGCATGTAAAGATTTATAAAACTGTCGGTTTTCAATCTCTCGGTGATTATTTTGCTAAGCTTGAAGAAAATCTTGAAGTTATGAATACCGTTAGCCGCGGCAGTCAGTGCTACGATCCCGAAATTTGCTTCGGTATAGTCTACGAGTCCGACGAATCGGGCAGGGCGTACACCCTTCAGGATACCGCAAACGGCGCGTGTTACGTTTCGCATCCCACCGAAGTTTTGCCCTATTCTATAAGGTGGATTTCAAGAACCGAAAACGAGGATGCTATGGGAATGTGTCTGCCTGCAACGGGCGAGCATCTCGGATACAAAAATGCAAAGGATAAAGGGCAGATCAAAATTTTGCCGCCCAACAGCGAGCTCGTCTTTGAGATTGAAGCGGGCTGGCTTGATAAGCCTTGCGCAGAAGAGGTTAAGAGCCGTATCGCGAAAATTCTCGAAAAATAATGGAACCTACCTCGAGGAGTCAAAGAATGAGAGTACCCGTAAGCCTTATAATAGACGACCCCGCTCCGATAATATCGGTATATTATGAACACGCACGCTCCCGAACCACGCAGGATGGCAGACCTCTTATACCAACCTTTTCAAACGAACTTTTATTTAAGTTTTGCGACACGGTTGAGCGCCGCGGAATAAAAGGAAAATTCTCGGTCGTTCCTATGCCGGGCAACAAGGGTGATATAGTAAACGGACTTGACGGCGTATCAAAAGAGGAGCTTGACGAATGGCTTGACACCGTCAAAGCAAGACTTCTGCCCGCATTCACGGTTGGACCGGAAATGCTCACACACCATAAAGCCGTAAATTTAGCCGACGGCTCGTCGCTGGCGCTTGACGAGGACGATTGGGCGGCATTGCAGGACAGGAATACCCTTACTCCGTACATAGCAAAGGCTCTTTCACTTCTCAAGGAGGCAGGCTTTGATTCAATCGGAGTAACGTCACCGTGGCAGTTTGGAATAAAAGTGGAAAAAGAATACGAGGCGGCTATATCCAAAGCGGTTTATGAGGTAACCGGGTCAAACGTTGCGTGGTTTTTTCTCCGCAGTTTGCGCGGCGGCGTGCCGAATGCAAAGCCGTGGGTTGCGCTTGATGCGGACGGACGCACTCTCGTATCCATCCCCGCAACGACCCATGACAGAATATGGCAAACGATAGACACAACCGACACGAGCGATGAATTTGTATGCAGTATAGCAGACCAGCTCATCACAGCCGACGGTAAATCAGGCGAGATAATCCAGGTTCTCGAAACCGGCGGATATCCTATCCTTATCACTCATTGGCAAAGTCTTATGTCAAACGGGCTTGCCACCGGAATTCGCGTGTTGGATGAAATTTGCCGCCGTGTAAACGAGCATCTTTCCGACAGAGTTGATTGGATGAGCTTTGAGGAAATTATGAACCTCGTTCTTGAAAACAAGGAAAATTATCCCAAACCGGAATTTAAGAAATAATGCGAATAAAAATTGGGCGGTCTTTCAGCAAGACCGCCTTTAAAATTATTACGCAACGAAGGTAAATTCATTGTAACCGTTTGCAAGAGTTAACATATTACTGCCAAACGATAATTTTCCGGTGAAGCCTTCGGGAAGAAAAACGTATGCTTTAATACTTTCGCCGTCGCGCCTCCAGCCTGCTTTGACACCGTTGTACTCAGTTTCGGCAAAATCCATGCCGGTGGGAATAACGGGAGAGAAAAGGATTTCCTTTTCATTTTCAAGCATTGGGTTGACACGCAATCCCGCGATGTAATTTGTGAACACCCTTATAATATCGCCAAAGAAGTGATGGTTTTCGGATGAATTTACCGTGCCGTCCTCAAGAGCTTCGCAAAGGGCGGTAGCACCTCTTTTTATCATGCTTGCATATGACGGCTGCTCCTCGCGCGTGATAAGCTCAAGCGCTATGTCGATATCTCCGCCGAGAATAAGAGTTTCGAATATATAACGCAGTCCGATCATACCCGTGTCAAGTTTTCTTCCGTCGCGGTTTATTATTTCTATAAGCTTTTTATAAGCTTTTTCGTTCTCGTCGGCTTCAAAAATGCCGGTCGCGATAAGATAGGTTTGTGAGGTTTGGCAATCTCCCGCCGCAGTCATAGTGTCAAAGTCGATAAGATTTTCTCTTATGTTTTGCTTAAGCTCTGCCGCAAGAAGCCTTGCATACTCCGCTTCTTTGCATTTTCCGATTTTATCAAAGAGAAACGCAGCTTTTTTTGCAGTATCGTAGGTGGTGACGCTGTCGGTCAATTCAAGCGGAGCTTTTATTGGAATTTCTTTTGCTTTTCCCGGCTGGCACCAGTCGCCAAGACCGCAGGCAATAAGTCCTCTTTCATTTCTGCGCCCTGCAATATAATGAAGATATTTATTCATCATGTCGCTGACCTCTTGAAATACGTCAAGCCGTCCGTCGTATTTGTAAGCCGCGTAGGGAATATTTATAGCCGCGCTGTCCCACATTGGACCGCTGCCCCATTCGTAACCCCACGTGTCCGTAGGCACGATGCCGGGAATCATGCCGTCCTCCTTTTGAGCGTAGCAAAGCGAGCGAAGCCAGAGCTTAAAGCTGTCGGCGCAGTCAAAGGTCAGGTGAACGTGGTCAGCCGAAACCGATGCGTCACCCGTCCATCCGTTCTTTTCACGGTGCGGGCAGTCGGTCATAAAGTAGTGAAAATTAGAGAGGTCAGCGTTTACAGTCATCTTATAAAGAGTGTTAAGCGTGTTGTCGGAGCATGAGAAATTCGCTCTCTTTTTAACGTCGGAGGAAAGAACCACGTATGTGAGAAGCTCCTTCGTTGCTTGCTCTTCCGTAATTCCTTCAACGAGGGCATATCTGAATCCGTGATATGTAAAGGGGGGCGTAAATATCTCCTCGAATCCGCCCTTTAGAGTGTACTCGTCCATTTGCAAAAGGCGGATTTCATCAACGTAATCGGGATCATCGCCTTTTGCGTGGCAGGTCGTGTTAATATTGAATTTTCCGTCGGGCAGCAGTCTTTCGCAGTGGCGTACTGTGATTTTTTGGCCGCGTTTACCCTTTATTTTTAGCCTGCAAACACCTGCGGTATTTATACCGAAATCATATATGTATCCGCGCTCAACGCGCGTTTTTTCTACGTCCTTGCCGTCAAAATACGATGTTTTGTAATAGCAGAAATCCTCCTGTTTTTCAATTGACACGGGTTTGATCTCTGCGCGCACGCTTATGGGATGTGCATAGCAGGGATATATTTCACCCTTGGGTGCGGGCGCAATCATAGCGCAGTCCCAGGAAGAGTCGTCAAAATCCCCCTCGCACCAGCCGTCCACCTCAAGTCTTGCATCGTAGTGCGTACCCTCTCGGTACATGTCGTAGGTTATGGGTGAGGGATGCACCTTAAAGCTTTCGTCGGAATCGAGAGATAGGCTTTTTCCCTCGCCCGAAGCCAAAAGAGTAAGAGCCATGCAAAGCGGCGCTCTGAAGGAGAGCTTGTTAAAATTCCAGTGCGACACGGTTTGATTTGCAAATCCGTTGCCGAGAATTATTCCAACCGCGTTTTTGCCCTTTTTAAGAAGGCTTGCAACGTCGTATTCGTCATAACAAACCATATGGTTGGGATTTGAAATATAGGGCGCAAGCGCACCCTTGGTTATTTTTTTGCCGTTCACGAAAAGCTCGTAAAAACCGGGCGTTGTGATATAGATGTTTGCGCTCTCAGGAACAAAATCAATCTCGAAGCCGCGTCTGATATAGGGCGCGGGAATAGATTTTTCCTCGGTTGTAAATTCGTCAAATGCTCTTATAAATTTTTCGAACATAGTACACCTCTTTTTTATGTTTGAAAATATTTTATCATAATCGATCTGAAATGTCTACGGTTTTTTAAAAAATAGCGAGGATATTGTTATCCTCGCTTTATTACGTCTTAAATATCAAAATCCTCGGGATCCGGAACGTCAACCGCAGATCCGCCTTTAAGATATGACTCGTGAGCGTATATGCCGGGCAAAGCCATACGAATGGCAAGGTCAACGTCTATCGGCGGCTTTGTATCGTTGTGAATGGACTCAAAGAAAGCACGCATCATTTTTCTGTCAATTCCGAGATGCGACTTGCCTTTTCCGTCCTGAAAAGAGGAAACCGTGATAGGAACGTCGATCTTCTCACCATCAAATGACTCGGGCATGTCTGAAAATCTTGCCTTGCAGTGTGCCTCGGTTCTTATCTTGCTCTTGTCGACTTCGATCATGCCGCGTGTGCCGTACAGCGCGTAGTTGTGCGTGTATCCGACGTAAGCGCCGAAGCATATCCATATGCGAACAACGGCGCCCTTTGCCGTTTTTGCAAGCATAACCGCGTTTTCTACGTAGGAATCTTTTTTATAGGGATTATAGTGCACGTCCGGCACCATACAGGAAACCGAAGTTGCCTTATCGTCCATAATGTAAAGAAGAGGGCCGAGGTCGTGCGTGCAGTATTTAATTGCAGGATTGTAGGTGCGCCAGTGACCGTCCTTATAATTTTCGGCTTTAAAGTTTGTATAGTTTTCAGAATGAAGATATTCTGCCTCGGCATATACGATATCTCCGAATTTTCCGTCCTCGTATAGCTTTTTCCACGCCTCTATATAACCAAGGTAGCAGTCGTTTTCTCCGCACATATATTTGAGCTTAGAATGAGCCGCAACAGCTTTTTTGAGCGCCTTTGCTTCTTCAAGAGAGTTTACCGCAGGTATCTCGCTCAGCACGTGTTTTCCGTGCTCCAAAGCCTTTATGACAAAAGGAACGTGCATTACGGCGTCTGTGGCAATTACTATCGCATCGGTATCAGCAAGAATAAACTCATCGAAATCAAGATATGCTTCGACCTTTTCTATTCCGTGCTCTTCTTTAAGCTTGATTTTTGCCTTCTCCAACATTTCGGGATTTTTGTCACATATTGCGGTGAGAATAACGTCGTCATCACACAATATATCCTCAACAGAGGATAGACCGCGTCCAAGTCCTATTACTCCAAGTTTTATAATTTTTTTGTTAGCCATTTTTTAAAACCTCCTAGCATGCTAGCATGATTACCGCAGCCGCACCGAGCAGAACGCCAATAAGCTGCAACTTTGTGTATTTTTCTCTGTAAAAAAGAAGCGACGTTAAAAACGTGAGTGAAATGCCTATACCGGTGTGCATAGGTGATGCGATCGAAAGAGGGACATACAAATATGCTATCACCAGCGCGAGATTTTTTGCTCCGTTAATTATTCCTGCGCTCATACCGTAAAGCGAGCCGTGTCGAGCAATGTATCTCAGATTTTTTCTCTCTGTTAAAATACCGATTATCGTAAGCAAAAGAAATGAGCCGCCAAGTGATAATGCTAAAAATTCATTCGTGCAGCTGTTGTCAAACTTTATCTGCTGATATCTTGTAAGAATACCGATGAAGCCGTTAGCCGTAGTGGAGATAAGGATCGAGATCAGCCATTTTTTAGAGATCCTTTTTTCCTCGTTTCCTTCTTTTTTTCCGTAGTTTATCAGCGCGAGCGATGCAAATATCATGATTATTCCAAGATAAGTCAGGACGTTCGTTTTTTCATTCAAGAAAAACATACCGTAAAAAATGGTAAAAATCAAAGAAAAAGAGCTGATAAGACGGGTTAATCCGTAAGGCCCGCATCTGTATGACATGTAGGAAAGATAAAATCCCGATGCGTAAAACAGTGAGTTTGCAATCGCGAGCGGTATCATGTTGAGCGGCACCGCAAAGCCGCCTTCATCGGTAATAAGGAAGAAAAACATAGCAAAAAGAGAGATAACGGCGTTCATGATCATACCGCCGCTTCCGTGTTTTTTTGCATAGGTTTTTAAAAGTATACTTTCAGCAAGACCTAAAAAAGAAAAAGCAAAAATTAATAAATATCCCATTTGCAACTCCAAGCTGTTATTTGGACTGCTCATATTATATCATAGCTTTTGTCGCTGTAAAAGATGAAAAAACCACAAAAATTAGTAAAATATCCATATTGCATTGCTAATTGATGGAATTTGTGATAAAATGTTATCAGCAATCAAATAAGGAGAGCTTTTATGCGCGATATATGCATTACTGCCATTGATAAAAAAGTTATCAGCGATTTAAAATACACTCATTTCGTGTACGAGGTTGAATTAAAGAAGCTCAAGCAACCCTTTTTTCACACCATGTACTTCCTTTACCTTGTAGCGAGGGGAGAAGGGGAATTTGTCTGTGACGGAAAAAGCTATCCGATAAAAGCGGGTACGCTTGTTCTGGTGCATCCTTGGACAATGCATGAAATAATTGAAAAAGAGGGCGTCGCGTATTTATATATATCATTTTACGGTGACCGAGTATCAAGCCTTCTTGATACAGTGGGAGCGAGCGAGCCTATTTCGGTTTATAATGACATGGCACACCTTCTCGAATATTGGATGCAGTCAATCCGAAGGGTGAGAAAGGAAAATGCATTTTTTATTACGGATTCGGTCTTTATGCATACGATCTCCTATCTGATATGCAACGGAGATAACAGGGGCGATCAAAGCTGTAGTCTGATAGAAGAATATATACGTGAAAATCTCAGCAATCCCGGACTAAGCTTGGGCATGGTTGCAAGCGTGTTTTTTTACAGTGAAAAATACTTTTCTCATTATTTCAAGGAAAAATTTGGCGTAAGATTTACCGAGTACGTTCACGAGATGCGTGTCGATATGGCTCTAAGGCTGATTTCCGAGGGGGAACGCTCCGTGTTGCGAATATCCGAGGCGTGCGGATATGAAAATACCTATTATTTTTCAAAAATATTTAAGAAAACCGTTGGAAAATCTCCAACAGCTTGTATACGCGAGCACAGAGAGAACTCGTGATCGCGATAAAAAAAGGGATAGCTCACAAACTCAAAGGAGCTATCCCGATATTTTTTATTGTCGTTTAATTAATTTTTTTATAAGTTTGATCAACGCGAATAACAGCCATGCAAAAGCACAGCCTCCAAGCAACAATGCACAATAGAGTGTCAGAACAAGATATCCGATGCTGTCCCAGCCCTCAGAAGCGTATATCATAATGAAGAGCACCGTCGTTGCCGCAAACGTCAATGCAGTCGGAATTAAGCGGATAAAGACGTTTTTTATCTTAAAGCACATAAAAAATTGCACGGCAATAAACAACGAAATCAGGCAGATAAGTAAAATATCGTCAGAAAAACGTGAAACTTCCAGCATAAGAGCTCCTTTTTGTATATTATATGTGGTGTATGCGTGCGAAAACGTTTTGTGTACTAATAGTATATCATAAAATTGAGCCAAAGTAAATAGGTTGTTGAGTTTTATATAAAAAGCGGAAGGCGTTTTGCCTTCCGCTTAGGTTTAATTACTCGGTTTTGTTTAAAATTTTTTTGCACCAAGAACGTTTGTTGCATTTAGGGCACTTTAAGTGACGGGTAGTTCCTCTATGCATTGCCCACAATGCTTCTGAATAGGTGGGCACGATTTCGTGACCGCAATTTTTGCACTTGTATGCTCCCACGCTTACCTCAAGCTTTAAGGCGTAGAAGCAGGGAATCAAAAACGCAATGACGATTCCGATTATTGCAACAAGCTGCCATGCCCCCTCGGGTATTAAATACGCAGCAATTAATACGCCAGAAAACAGAGCAGTCATACTTACTATCATAATTGTCCACATAGAATTCCAGATAGTCTTGTTTTTCTTTTCCAATTCCTTTGCCATCTCAAGCAAAAGCTGTTCGTTTTTTTGGTTGTTTTCCATTTCTATTTTCTCCCCGCATAATAATTCGTTTACACTGATTTTGAGAACGTCGCATAATTCAAGCATAATAGAAGAGTCTGGCATTGCTTTGCCGCATTCCCACTTTGATATGGCTCTGTCCGTGATACCGAGCTTTTCCGAAAGCTGCATCTGCGTAAGGTTTACGCCCTTTCTGCGTTCGGCGATAAATTTTCCGATTTTGATTTGGTCCATATTTTGCCTCCTTTCGTTCTCATTCTAGCAAAATCTCAGTGAAAAATCCACATACCGTCGGTTGAATAGGGAGAAATCTACCGCCGGTAGAGTGAAAACTCTATTGATATCAGACTTTTTCTTGGTTGCTTATCTTGTTGTAAGATTTGAAAAAAACGAGATTCATTATAACCCCAATAATCACAATGGAAATTATAATAGTCACAACGTACGAGAACAATCCAATCAACATCAAAATAACACCTGTAATGAATGCTGTCACAATAGATTTCAATAATGAAATAATGCACTCTTTTGTGTAATACTCATTTTTGACAAGCAAATATACTGTATATCCAATCATACCAAAGAATGGAATAAATGTTAAAAACAATTGTTTTCTTGTTAATTTATTGTTGTTCATTTTTTCTTTCATCATTTATTCAACACAGTCACTGTCTTTTATTAATGTTCTACGGTGATGCTTTCACCGTCGCAGGGGATAATGAGATTTCCCGAATAGTATTCTTTGCCTTCGGCTGAATAGAGCTTCTTTTTATCTTCTGAGTGGCTGTCCTCGGTGTGCATCAGTATAAGATTTTTGATTTTGAATCTCTCAGCCAGCGCGCAAGCGTCCTTTACCGTGCTGTGATGCTTTTCATACGGCTTGAACTTGTCGCATTCCGAATGCATGCAAAACGCTTCGTGAAGCAAATAGTCTACGTCCCGAAGCTTATGGAATAGCTCTTCCTTTAACGGCTCATCTCCGCAAAACAGGAGCTTTTCTTCCTTGATTTCAAATGCAAACTGCGAAAGCTTGGTGGACCTAATGTCAAAAAAGGTTATCTTTCTTTCAAGTATCGTATGAGAATCGCCGTCACGCAACTTAATAAATTCGATTCTGTCACCGAATAATTTTGTGATTTTAGACGCCAGAACGTATTTGCATATTGCTTCAAATGCTTCGAGCGTTTCCTCGTTTGCATATATTTTCAGGACACCGTCATATTGATTTTTATTCATCAATTGACCTATCATTCTTACTATCCAGACCACGCCTAAAATATGGTCGGAATGCGAGTGCGTAATGAATAGATCATGCACCTGTGTCAGCGCGATTCCGTGCTCCTCAAGTATTCCGAGTATCTGATTTCCGCCGCCAGCATCTATCATAAAATATTCATCGTTTTCACTTAAAACAAAGCAGGTATTATAAAGCCTTGTAACAGCCGCATTTCCTGTTCCAAGCATTGTAATCTTTAAATTGCTTTTATTCATGTTTATGCTCCGTCAAATTCAAGTTTGTCGATTAGTTAGATTATACCATAAAAACGGCAAAAAGTAAATAGAACGGCTTCATTCTTTACAAATTGAACCGCCACCACGAACGTGAGGCGAAACGCCTCCCGTACAATAAATCAATACGGCACCGTAGGGAAAATTTTGTATCGACCAAAGGTCGAGATTATCTCTTCGAGCTTTGAAGTCTACCAATAGGATTATGCCAAAATTGCCGAAAACATCACAAATCACGTTAAAAACGCAGATTTTACATTCAAAACCGTCTGTAAAGTCTGCGTTTTCTTTTTTTATCCGAAATTGTCTTGCGGCAAATTTGCGGCAAACGGCATGAGAAAAGTCCCGAAAACCCAGTGTTTTCGGGACTTTATTAGTGAGAAAATTATCTCTTCGAGAACTGAGGTGCACGACGAGCAGCCTTGAGTCCGTACTTCTTTCTTTCCTTCATACGAGGATCGCGAGTAAGGAGTCCTGCCTTCTTGAGAAGGGGCTTGTATGCTTCGTCAGCAAGAACGAGTGCACGAGCTACGCCGTGACGGATAGCACCTGCCTGACCGGAGAAGCCGCCGCCGTTTACGTTTGCAACGATGTCAAACTTACCGGTGGTTTCGGTAACGCCGAAGGGCTGATTAACTATAAGCTTAAGGGTCTCAAGACCGAAATAATCATCAATATCTCTTCCGTTGATGGTAACAACGCCTGAACCGGGGTAAAGGCGAACTCTTGCAACGGACTTCTTTCTTCTACCAGTGCCGTAGAAA
>SVRU01000060.1 GCA_015064665.1 Oscillospiraceae bacterium | reverse complement strand
GCTGGTGATCGGAGTCGAACCAACAACCTGCTGATTACAAATCAGCTGCTCTGCCATTGAGCCACACCAGCACTCGTGACGCATTATATTATAGCAGAACAGTTTTGATTTGTCAATAGCTTTTCAAAAATATTTTTTTGTTTTTTTGTTTTTTTATTTTTTCATTTTCTTCTTTATGAAATCCATATAAACCTGCCAGTCCTCACGGCTGAAATAGTGCTCGCCGTGTCTTACGTGATAGCAGATTGCCCCTTCGTCAAGTACGGTTTTTGGCTTGGGAATTTCATCATTATGAATTAATCCTTTAATTCCGTATAAATCATAAGCCTTGCTTGCCATATAAGCCGCAAGGAATTCGCTTTCGGGGTCAGACCACGTGTCTTCTTCCGCAGAGCCGATAGCGAGATAACGCGGAGCTATCAGCGTAGTCAAAAAGTTCTGATCAAGGGGCATCTTGCCTTCGTCAGTGGCATATTTCGCGTATCTTTTGCAGAACCACTCTCCCTTATAAGTCGTTATAAAATCAATGTGTTCGCCTGTTTTGCCGCGTGTGATAGCCGCGCCGGAGCAGCCTGAATCGTTAGAGATTGCGTATTTGAATCTTGTATCAAATGCACCGGCGACAAGCGCGGTTTTTCCAAGCCTTGAGTGACCTACCACCGCCACGTTATCAAGGTCAATTGAGTCAAGGGTTTCGATATAGTCCATAACCCGCATTGCAGCCCAAGCCCACATTGTAATTTTTCCGGGAGAGGTCTGTGTTCTTCGTGCAGGAGAGAGAAGCTTTGCAATTCCGTCCTTAAAGTTCTTGTCGTCCTTTGTTACGTCATTGTAGCAGAAGGAGAAGATTGCAAATCCGTTGTCAACGAGTTCTTCGCTGAGCATGTATTTATCGGGTACGTCAGAGCGAAAGTTGATGTGAATAAAGGCAGGGAGCTTTTTATCACTTTTCGGTATTACGGAGGTGAAAGGGAAAGAAAATTTTTCTCCGTTTAACGTAACCGTCAGATTTAAATCTTTTTTCGGTGCTTTTCCTGCGCAGAAAATAGGATCCTCTTTAATCAGCTCAACGTTAACGTGCTCCGGCTTTTCGGGCATGTAACCGTAAATATGCTCTTGAAGCATATATTTAAGCTCTTCTCTGTGTTTCTCGAATTCCTTTGCATTCTTAATCTTTTTGCCTCTCTTTGTGGTGAGGGCATCGGGGATTTGTCTTTCCTCAATTATTTTGTCCATGATGTTCATACGCTTTACCTCCCGGTGACTTAATTTATTTTAGTTTAAAAATGTTAACTCCTTTGACAAATAAATAAAAACATGTTACAATACTTGTATGACCTAATAAATTATAGCAGAGTAATGTTAAAAAAACAAGGCAAGAATGCTCAAAAAATAACCGAAAAGGAGAAAATATGCAAAAAAAGATGAATTTGCCCAAAGAAGCAGAATACATTATTTCCCGCCTTAATAGCTTCGGTTACAGAGCTGACGTTGTAGGGGGTTGTGTGAGAGACAGTATGCTTGGAAAGCATCCAAGCGACTATGATATAACCACCAACGCTTCGCCCAAAGAAATGAAAGCTGTTTTCTCTGATTTAAAGACCGTAGAAACAGGCATAAAGCATGGAACGCTTACCGTGATAATAAATTCAAAGACTTATGAGGTAACGACCTACCGTGTTGACGGCGAGTACAGGGATAACAGGCATCCGGTGTCAGTTGTATTTACCGACAGGCTTTCGGAGGATCTTTCGCGCCGCGATTTTACGGTTAATGCCATGTGTTACAGTCATGAGCACGGATATACCGATCTTTACGGTGGAAGAGAAGACCTTGAAAACAAATTGATTCGCGCGGTCGGAGACCCCGTTAAAAGATTTAATGAGGATGCATTGCGAATTCTTCGCGCTTTGCGCTTTGCATCAACTCTTGGTTTTTCCATTGAGCCTGAAACGTCAAAAGCCATATTCGAAACCGCGGGACTCTTAAAGAATATTTCTGCCGAGCGTATATACGTCGAGTGGCGCAAGCTTATCGGCGGTGTCGGCGCTTATGAAATAGTAGAGCGTTATTCTCCCGTTATAGCAGAAGCAATTCCCGAGCTTTCTGGACTGAATCTTTCGTGCAGAGCGGGATTTGATTTTTCCGATGCGTCCGTCAGGGAGCTGATGCTTTTCGCAATGACACACGGTGAAAGCCCCGAGGAATACTTTTTTCGCGCAATGACGGCTTTGAAGTGCGATAATAAGCATAAAAATTACGGTTATTCCGTGCTTAAAAATTACAAAGAAAAAACCGACGGCAGAGTTGCGCTCAACCTGCTGCTTGTTAAGGTTGGCGCGGAGGTGGCGCACGGAGTAGTTGATTTGAAAATCGCGCTCGGCGTGTCGCAAGAGAACGAGAAAAAAACACTTTCCAATCTTCTTGAAAACGGGGGGTGCTATCGCATATGCGATCTGAAAATTAACGGAACGGACCTGCTTGAACTTGGTTTCAGAGGGAAAGCGGTTGGCGATATGCTTGAAAAAATGCTTTATCTTATCGCCGCGGGAGAGGCTGAAAACGACAGAACAAAGCTGCTATCCGTGGTCGCAAAATTTCTTTGATTTCATATTATGCTATTGAGAGCGGTCATGTCGCTCTCAATTTCTTCGTGCGAGATAAAACGAATGACGAAATCAAAAATTACTGTTTGCACAGAGAAATACGAGCTGTTTTCGGTCGAAAACCGTGATGAAGCTTTTGAAATTCTGAAAAAAGAACTTTCATACAAAAGTATATTTCTTATGCCGGGCGATTCATCGGATTTTAAACTTTTAGCATATGATTTGAACAAAGAAGAGCTGTCGGAATATTATACGTCCGCATTGTGCGCCGCGGCATTCCTTATAAACAAAAGAGGTCTTCCGTTTTCTGAAGTGGATTTTGAAACACCTGAAGGGAAAATCGAGATTTTTTACACGGATGCAGATAAATTCAGCGTCAAAATTACAAAATGCAAACAATTATTGTCGTATTCCACCGAGATTTTCGGTTGTGAAATAAAATACCGCGACCTGCTTGTAAAAAAGAAGTTCCGCGCAATTCATACCGATGATATATTGCTTATCTCAGATGATATTCTTAAAAGCTTGGTGCTTGTTGATGATTCACTTCCGTGCGGAGTTTTAGCTTCGGCTTCGCAAAACGGCGAACTTGCCGTCAGGTATTATTCTGATTTTATTTCCGAATCCGTATCACCTCTTCTTTTATATTCTGCCGCCGCCTTTAACGAGCGTATAATCAGCGGCGGATCTGCGCTGAATTTTGTTGCTGAAAAAGAAAGAATTTTCATACTTGCAGAACCGTTTTCGGTCACGGTTGCCGTGCAGCCCGAATTTATCTGAAATAACTGCCGACAGCTGTCAAAAAGAGATTTGCTGTCGGTTTTTATTGACTTACGTCTTTGTTTGTGATAAAATATTTTTGTTAATGTAAATGGAGGTTCAAAATGGCATTTGATGCATATATGATGCGCGCCGTTCTTACCGAGTATAAACGGGAGTTTGGCGAGGCTAAAATTGAAAAGGTTTTGCAACCGAGAAATGACGAGGTCGACCTCGTTATACATTCCGGTAAAAAAAGCAGCCGACTTGTGTTCAATGTCGGACCGAATGCTCCGCGCCTTCAGCTATCCGATACCGTTAAGGAAAACCCGCTTCAAGCTCCGATGTTTTGCATGTTTTTGCGTAAGCACCTTACGGGCGGAAAAATTATATCTGTCGACCAACCCGGCTTTGACAGAATTGCCGTTTTTACAGTTTCCTGCTATGATGAAATGGGATTTTCAACCGTAAAAAAGCTCGTATGCGAAATTATGGGCAAATACGCCAATCTTATAGTTCTCGACAGCGAGGATAAGGTAATAACGGCTCTCAAAATTATAGATTTCTCAGCAAGTACCGTAAGGCAGGTGCTTCCCGGACTTAAATATCAGATTCCCGAAAAGCAGCCTAAGCTTGATCCTACGGAAATAGATAGGGAGCTCTTTTTTGAAAAGCTTCGTCAATTTCCAAAAGAGCGTACGGTTGAAAAATTTATTACCGGTGTGTACTCCGGAATCGCAACGCAGATTGCCCGTGAAATTTCATACAGAACCTCTGGCAAAACCGACATGCCGATAGAAGAGATTGACAAAGAGCGCTTTTACGCTGTTTTTTCTGCGTGGCAGAAATTGCTTATCGAAGAGGACTACTCGCCAACCGTGGCGTATGACAAAAACGGCAAGCCGATAGACTATTCTTATATGGACATCTCCTATCTTGTGGGAGCTCAAAAAAAGAAATTTGACAGCTTTAAAGCGTTATTTGATGAATATTTTGCCGAAAAGGACAGGCTTGAACGAATTCATCAAAGAGCGCACGATCTTCTCACGCTTTTGTCTAACGCAACGGCAAGAACCGAGCGCAAGCTCGCAATTCAAAGAGAGGATCTTATTGAGAGTGAAAAAGGGGCTGTTTATAAAAAATATGCCGACCTTATCACAGCTAATATATACCGTCTTGAGCGCGGAATGGAATCCTTCAAGGCGATTGATTATTATGATGAAAACTGTCCCGAAATAGAAATCAAGCTTGACTCGCGCCTTGACCCTTCGAAAAACGCGCAGAAAATGTACAAGCTATATAACAAGTGCAAAACCGCTAAAGAGATTTTGACCGAGCAGATTTCGATTTGGGAAAAAGAGCTGCTGTATCTTGAAAGCGTAAAGTCGTTTCTTGAAAGAGCAGAGAACGAGCAGGATCTTATTGATATACGCGACGAGCTTTACCGTTCGGGATATGCATCGAAAATGCGAGGGTATAAACCCACGAAAAGCGTTAAGCTCCGCCCGATAAAGTATAAGACCTCCGGGGGATATCGGCTTCTTGTCGGAAGAAACAATCTTCAGAATGACGAATTGACCTTCCGCGTTGCCCAAAAAAACGATATATGGTTTCACGTCAAGGATATTCCGGGCTCACACGTTATAATGGTTACGGACGGTGAAGAACCAAGTGAAAAGGATTATACCGAGGCGGCAGAGCTTGCTGCATATTATTCAAAAGCGAAGGGCGACGTCGTTGCGGTTGACTACACGAGAGTAAAAAACATTAAAAAACCGCAAGGCTCAAAGCCCGGATTCGTGATATACAAAACGAATTACACGGCATACGTTAAGCCGTCGTGTAATTTAGAGGAGAATTAAATGGTGGACCTAATAGAGCTTCATAAGCATTTTATACTAAAGCATCTTTTCGAAGGAGAGGTTGCCGTTGATTTTACCATGGGCAACGGAAACGACACTCTCTTTCTTTCCAAAACAGTTGGAGAAGAGGGAAGAGTTTATGCGTTTGACATACAGGAAGAGGCTCTTTTGTCAACTCGCCGACATCTTGAGGAAAACGGTGCGCCGAACAACTATACCCTCATATGTGCCTCTCATCACAGGGTGCGTGAGTTTGTTAAAGAGCCTATTAAAGCCGGAATGTTTAATCTAGGATATCTTCCTCGCAGCGGTAAAAAGGGCGTAACTACCATGCGTGAAACCACAATGCCTGCCGTCGAGGCGGCAATAGATATGCTCAGCCCAGACGGAGTGCTTCTGATAGCTATTTATCCCGGACACGAGGAGGGTGAGCTTGAGGGAGAAATGCTGCGCGAATACTTCAAAGATACCAGCCGTTTTTATATTTGTCCGTCGGAATTCAGAATACTTAATTCTCAGGCATCGCCTTATTTTTTCCTCGTTGAAAAGAGCAAACGCGCACCGATGCCGACGCTGTGAGAAAAACATTACTAAAAATATTTGAAAAAACTATTTACTTTTTACAAAATATATGTTATAATAGCAAACGGCCTATGTCGCAGTACCGTGTATGGCCTTGCTCCGTTTGGAATTTTATCCTTGCGTAGCTCGTGCTTTTCACCCGCACCGTACCGGGACACAGGAGATAAAATATTAAGAAAGGTGAAGAAAAATGATTACTAAGGAAACAAAGACAGCTATCATCGAAGAGTACAAGATCAACGAGAGAGACACAGGCTCTCCCGAGGTTCAGGTTGCAATTCTTACTGACAGAATCAACAGCCTTACCGAGCACATGAAGAAGAATCCTAAGGATTTCCATTCTCAGAGAGGACTCTCCAAGATGGTTGGTCACAGAAAGCAGCTCCTTAACTACCTTGCGAAGAAGGATATCGAAAGATACAGAGCAGTAATTAAGAAGCTCGGTCTCAGAAAGTAATTTATACTTTCAAACAAAACGGGAACGGAGCATATTCGTTCCCGTTTTCTCAAAAAAGAAAACAAGGAGGCGGAAGTAGCAGTTAAATATGCGTTTGGCGTCAAACGTATATTTAAGTGCTATGTTCGCACTCCAAAAAAAGAAAAGGAGAAAAAACATGGTAGAAAATTTTAAAACGTTCAATGACTACAAGGTTTTCAAGTATGAGCTTGCAGGCAGACCTCTTGTAGTTGAAACCGGTAAGGTTGCAGGTCTTGCAAACGGTTCGGTTATGATTAAGTACGGTGAAACCACCGTTCTTGCCTGCGCGACCGCATCTGCATCGCCCAGAGAGGGAATCGACTTTCTTCCTCTTTCGGTAGATTACGATGAGAAGATGTACGCTGTCGGAAAGATTCCCGGCGGCTTCCTTAAGAGAGAGGGCAAGCCTACCGAAAAGGCTGTTCTTGCAGGACGCGTTATCGACCGTCCCATCCGTCCTCTTTTTCCGAAGGACCTCAGAAACGACGTATCGCTTCTTCTCACAATCATGTCTGTTGACCCCGATTGCTCTCCTGAAATTACGGCAATGATCGGCGCTTCAATAGCTCTTTCCATTTCGGATATTCCGTGGAACGGACCTATCGGCGGCGTGTTTATGGGACTTGTTGACGGCAAGATTGTTGTTAACCCCACGGCTGCTGAAAGAGAGAAGAGTGACCTTGAACTTACCGTTGCTGCTTCGGCAGAAAAGGTAGTTATGATTGAAGCGGGTGCTAATGAGGTTGATGACGACACAATGTTTGAGGCAATCATGACCGCTCACGAGGAAATCAAAAAGCTCGTTAAATTCATCAACGAGATAGTTGCCGAAATAGGCAAGCCTAAGTTTGAGTATACCTCGGGTGAGCTTGATCACGATATGTTCGACGAGATATTCGCATACTGCGAGAAGGCAGTTATGGAAGCTCTCGACACCGATGATAAAAACGTTCGCGATGCAAAAATGCAGCCCATTATGGACGATATCGTTGCTACGTTTGAAGAGAAATATCCTGACATAAAGGTTATTCTGCCCGAGCTTATCTACAAGATTCAGAAAAAAATCGTTCGCCGTTGGCTCCTTGTTGACAAGAAGCGCGTAGATGGCAGACGTATGGATGAAATCAGACCCCTCGCAGCAGAAGTCGGACTTATTCCGAGAGTTCACGGTTCGGGTCTGTTTACCCGCGGACAGACGCAGGTTCTTACTATCGCTACCCTTGGAACCCTCTCCGACGCTCAGAAGCTCGAGGGTCTTGACGATGAGGATACCAAGAGATATATGCATCATTACAACATGCCCGGCTATTCTACCGGTGAAGCAAAGGCGCAGAGAAGCCCCGGCCGCCGCGAGATAGGCCACGGTGCTCTTGCAGAGCGTTCTCTCGTTCCCGTTCTTCCCTCTGAGGAGGAATTCCCCTATGCTATCCGTCTTGTATCCGAGGTCGTAAGCTCTAACGGTTCTACCTCTCAGGGTTCTGTATGCGGCTCGACTCTTGCTCTTATGGATGCGGGTGTTCCGATCAAGGCTCCCGTTGCTGGTATCTCCTGCGGTCTTATCACTGCTGAGGACGGCTCTTGGGATACAATGATAGATATTCAGGGTCTTGAGGATTTCTACGGAGATATGGACTTTAAGGTAGCGGGTACTCATAAGGGTATCACCTCTATCCAGATGGACCTTAAGGTTGACGGACTTACTCCCGAAATCATAAAGAGAGCTCTTGAAACAACTCATCAGGGCCGTGACGAGATTATCGATAAGATTCTTCTTGCCGCTATCCCCGTACCCAGAGCAGAGGTTTCTGCATATGCTCCCAAGATGATAACCATGACCATCAATCCCGATAAGATTCGTGAGGTTATCGGCTCGGGCGGAAAGGTTATTCAGAAGATAGTTGCCGATACCGGCGCAAAGATCGATATCAACGATGACGGAACCGTGTTCATCGCAGCAGTTGATAAGGCAAGCGCTGATATGGCTAAGGCTATTATCGATGCTATCGTATTTGAGCCCGTTGTCGGTGAGACCTATACCGGAATGGTAACGAGAATTATTCCTATCGGAGCATTCGTTGAATATGCCCCCGGCAAAGAGGGAATGGTTCACATCTCCAAGCTTCAGAAGCAGAGAACCGAAAACGTTGAGGACGTTGTAAGCGTCGGTGACACGGTTCGCGTTAAGTATCTCGGTACCGACGAAAAGGGAAGACAGAATCTTTCCATGCGTGACGCTGAGCCCGAAAACGAAGCGAAAACCGAAGAATAATAAAAATAGTAAAATTGCCGCTGTTTTTTGCAGCGGCAATTTTTTATCTAAATTATCTAAATTAATAAAATATCTATTGACAACAGATTATCTATATGGTAAATTATTTTTGCAACACTTCAATAAGAAAGGCAAAAAAATGATTGAAGCAAAGAATCTGAAAAAAATCTACAAAACGAAAAAAGGCGTAGTTGTTAAAGCGCTTGATGGAGTGTCAGCGAAGCTTCCCGACACGGGAATGGTATTTATTCTCGGTAAGTCGGGCAGCGGTAAATCCACTCTTCTCAACGTGCTTGGCGGTCTTGACAGCTTTGATTCGGGTGAAATAATAATTAAAGGTACGTCGGCAAAGGATTTTAAGCAAAGTCATTACGACAGCTACCGCAACACTTATATAGGTTTTATATTCCAGGAGTATAACATTCTCGAGGAGCTGACGGTTGGAGCAAACATTGCGCTTGCTATCGAGCTTCAGGGCAGACGCGCGACCGACGACGAGGTCAATTCTATTTTGAAAGAGGTCGATCTTGACGGATACGGCGCAAGAAAGCCTAACGAGCTTTCCGGCGGTCAAAAGCAAAGGGTAGCGATAGCCCGCGCTCTTGTCAAAAAGCCCGAAATAATCATGGCAGACGAGCCAACGGGCGCGCTCGACTCCGTGACGGGAAAGCAGGTTTTTGATACTCTCAAAAAGCTCTCCCGCGATAAGCTTGTGCTTATCGTATCTCATGACAGAGAGTTTTCCGAGCAGTATGCCGACAGAATTATAGAGCTTAAGGACGGAGTTATTATCTCCGACGTAGAAAAGGACAGCGAAAGCGAGGAATCCTTTCTTTCATGCGATGAATCAATCGTTTTCGCAGAAAACGAAATTCAGGTAAAGGCGGGATACACCATTACGGAAGAGGACCGCATTGCAATAAACGAGTATCTCTCAGCTCTCTCAAGCGGTGCGACGATAAAGCTTTCCAACGGCAAAAAACGCATAACCTCGGGTGATTTCAAGCCAACCGATGAAAAAAAGATAAAATCAGATAAAGCAGGCGATTTTAAGCTTATAAAATCAAAGCTATCCCTAAAAAATGCATTTAAGCTCGGCTCAAGCGCTTTGAAATATAAGAAGGTACGACTTGTCATAACTATATTTCTTTCGCTTATATCCTTTACGCTCTTCGGACTTGCCGATACGATAGCCGCATACGATAACGTAAAAACGGCGACCAATTCAATTTATGATACGGGCGTGGATTACGCTTCGTATATCAAATCCATTAAGTATACGTCGGGCGATTATTCTTATTGGGGCGAGGGTGGAACTCTTCTTGGTTCAAGCGATGTCAGCATTATAAAAGATAAAACGGGTAAAAACGTCGTCGGTGTATATAAGAAGGACGTTCAGCTTACGTTTGAGCATCATCTCGGGTCTGAAAAGGTTGAAGGATTTGACCCAACAATTCTGTTTAGCGGTAAATTTTCGGGACTTACCGTTGTAGATAACACGTTAATTAGCGAGAACGGTTTTGAGCTTCTCGGCTCTTCAAGACTTCCCGAAGCCGATAAAAATGAAATACTTGTAACGAAGTATACCTATGAATACTTCAAAAACGTCGGCTACATAGGACAGAGCAATGAAGGAAGGTACGAAAAGGAAATCAATAATTACGACGACCTTATAGGCGTAACTTTAAATCTTGACGTAGCTTACAATGATTCGAACAACTTTACGATAGTCGGAATTATAGACACAAATTTTGATTATTCAAGATATGAGCAGCTTGCTTCAAGCGATGCGGAGCATAACCTTAATTTTATTGAAATTATGGCGCTGCAAAGCGAGCTTGACGGGATTAAAAATTACTCGTTCGCAAGTATAGGCTTCGTTCATTCGAGCTTTATGGACTATCTTATTGCTGAGCTTGGCGGCAAACCCGAAAACACATCGGGATACGGAAATTTCCACATACTTATCGTAAAGGACGATTCCGCAAACGATGAAAGCGAGCTTTGGGGAGAGGATAAAGAAAACGTTGTAAACTCTACTTGGTTTCAGTATCTTAATAAGCTTGAAAACGTAAAGGACAAGGTTGTATGGTCAACACCCTCGCCGCTTGAATCTCTTTCTGATAATCAGATAATTATTTCAACGAATTATCTGCGTGAGCTGATCTCAAATTCAAATCAGTCGGATGCACTTTATGACCCCGAACAGCTTGTCGGTTTCGAAGCAACTCTTATGCAGAAATATAAAAGCGGAGAATGGTCTGTTGAGTATCCTTTGCTTTCCAATATTCTCAGCAATCCTGTGCATTATGCGGCGTGGAAATATGCTACCGACCCGCAAAACCTTGAAACCGTAAAACAAATAAGCGCGCAAAAGGCTCGTGATTTTGGCTACAGCGAAGATGATATATCTGATTTGCTAAATAAACCCGATAGCCTTTACGAATTCTTCGTCAATTACCGCAACGATGAAATTTCCGATTCCTACGTTAAGGAGTATCTTGACAGTCTTACCGAAACCTACGGTCTTTCGGATTTCGTTATATCCGAGGAACTAAAGGATATGCTTATTACAAGCATTACGTACGACGGACAAACATATTATTCCTACGACAGAAATTTGCTTAATTTCAATTTTCAGCTTTCTCATAACCTCGATGAGTTGATATTAAACAGATATATTTTCGAAAATTTCGCAGATGCGGAAAAATATTTCGACTATAGAAATAGCCTTCTTACCGATGACAAAGAATACACTCGAGATTTTCGCGTGATAACCGGCATGTATAGGGATTATATAAGAAATAAGGACGGATACGTTTCCACGGCATCCGAAACCTATGAGGAGTTTACCTTAAAACAGCTTCTTAAGCTCTATAATGCAATTCCCGCGGAGAATAAGATGATTATAACCTTAAACTCCTATACCACGGGAAAAAGCGCGTTTGTTAAAAACGTTGAAATAGTCGGAGTGATCAGCGAAGAAGAGTCGCTGAAATGGAGAGGCGTTATTGTTGTCGGCGATTCCTTGATGAGCGATATGTTCGGAGCAAATCTTGGCGGAGTATACAGCTATGCGGTAGGTGTTATGCCCGAGTCAAAGAGTGATATAAGAGAATTAGTCAGCTTTACCGATAGATACGTCAGCGAAAACGGTGAAGTGAAGTATAAGCTCAAAAACAACGTAACCGACCAGCTTTCAATGGTTGACGAGCTGCTTGATGTTCTCGGAAAGGTATTTCTGTACGTTGGTCTTGGATTTGCCGTATTTGCATCTCTGATGCTTGCAAACTTTATAAGCACCAGCGTTACCTACAAAAAACAGGATATCGGAATTTTACGCGCGATAGGCTCTCGCTCCGCCGACGTATTTCGGATTTTCTTTGCTGAGGCGTTTATAATTGCGATGATAAATTATATTCTTTCGGTTGCGGGAACCGGCGTCGTTACCTTCTTTATAAACGGAGCGCTTCGCAATGACGCGGGGCTTCTTATTACCTTCTTAAATTTCGGTATAAGACAGATAGGACTTTTGCTTCTCGTCTCACTCGGTGTTGCGCTTATAGCAACCTTCCTTCCTGTTAAGAAAATCGCATCTATGAAACCTATCGACGCAATAAAGAATAGAAAATAATATAAAAGTCGGAAGCCGGCTCAGGTTATAAAAAACTTGGGTTGGCTTCCGATTTTTTTGTTTTAAATTGTTCGGTTCGCCATATTTCAAGTATCGGTTTAATTTCAAGAGTTGGCTTGGCGGTTTATTCTGTCAAGTCAACTTTTTTGTCAAAAAGCGCTGCTTTTCATAAACTGTATAAGGGATAGAAATATCCTATAAAAATCAAAGGAATTATGAATATGGAAAGAAATGCAAACGGTTTTTCCGGGTATAATTTCGCGAGGGGAAACGGCAGGAACCGGACTTGTCCCGGCACGGGTGATATGTGGCAGGGGAATAACGGCACCGCCAATGACAACGTGAACGGAAACTGCAATATGAACGGCAACATGAACGGTGGAAATATGATAGGCGGAGTCACCGATAACGATGATTCACTCGGCGGAAATAATTCCGGTTGCGCCGCGCGTCAGCTTGCAATGGTTTATGCGCCGCATCAGTGCTGGCGTATGCTTTATTCGCCCGAAAATGCGCTTGTTCGCGGCACACTCTTTGAAGAGCTTGACAAACCGTTGGAGGATTGCGTAAATGGATAATAATCAGACAAAATCGGAGCTTCTCCGAAAGGTTCAGGCTCTTTCATTCGCTAAGGTTGAAGCAGAGCTTTATCTTGACACACACCCCGAATCACAGCAAGCGCTGAATTATTATAAAAAAATACTCGATGAACTTGACGAAGCTATGACCGAATATCAGAATAAATACGGACCTTTGTTTGCGGAGGGTGTCGTCGGCGACAGATGGACGTGGGTTGAAGGCGCGTGGCCATGGCAGCTTGAAACGGAGGAGAATTAAATGTGGGTATATGAGAGAAAATTACAGTATCCTGTAAAAATAAAAAATGTAAACCCGAAGCTCGCAAGCGTCATTATTTCACAGCTTGGCGGACCTGACGGAGAACTTGCGGCGGGAACGAGATATCTTAACCAACGTTACTCGATGAAGGACGGAAAGGTGGTAGGCGTTCTGACGGACATCGGAAGTGAAGAGCTCGGACATGCCGAAATGATAGCCGCGATAATTCACCAGCTGACACGCAACCTTTCATCCGAGGAAATTAAAGCGTCGGGAATGGACAAATATTTTGTTGACCACACTCTCGGCGTATATCCCGCATCTGCGGCAGGCGTTCCGTTTACCGCTGCTTATATCGGAGTAAAAGGCGATCCTGTGGCTGATCTTGTTGAGGACCTTGCGGCAGATGCTGCAATAACACAAACGCAACCTTTATCAAAAAATCGCCGAAAGCCCTTGTAAAACAAGGATTTTTCACACTTCGGCAAAACGCTCAAAAATTGCCTACCTGCTATCATATAAGAGCAACAATACATAATTTTACCAAAATTTAGCTTAATTTATAAAAAAACGATAAGGACAAGCTGTTTTCTCGAACACCAAATCATTATAATCCCACGACACCATAAACGTATAGATTTGCACTACTCAAATCAACGTCATGCATATTTACTGCGGTTATTTCAAGGTTATTATAAGTCGTATAATAATAAATCCCCCTATCCGCATTGCAACAGCTACTGTAAAGCGTATATTCAAAGTCTTCCGTAGCCAAAACACATCCCTTCGGCATTGCAACAGAATTCAGAATATGAAAAAACTGATTCACGTTTGATTTTTCATCATTCTCCGATACCGAGTTTTCTTTCACAAAAAGAGCCCTTATAAACCGTGATGTGCTTGAAAAATCTCCCGGCAAGCCCAATGCCCCCATGCCTAAGCTATAATTTTTCATAGGTATGCTTTCCCTAAATTGAGAGATTGCGTGACCGATACAGAGCCCCATATAATTACTCACATTCGTTTGATGAAAGTCAAAGGGCGGATTATTTGTTAAGACCTCGAACGGATTATCGTATATTTTAAGTCCATCTTTCAACGGCTCTACAACGATACTGCACTTGTTATCGCTGATCATCCAATGTAACGGTGACAGCGGAAGTTGCTCACTAAAATCAACATTGACCAAATTGATTTTGCCAAGAAGTGCTTTTGCTTCATCAATACACGAGCATTGAGCCAAAATCCAAGGAATCAACTCAAAAGGCGTAATGTTGTCTTTTCCTTCCGCAAATTCGTAGTATACAGCGTTTTCTGGAAAATTCAATCCCGCCATACTCAATCCTTTCTCGTTAGTAGCCTCATAGTACAGAGGAAAATCATTGACAACGGTAGCCATACCAATCATAGCATAGTGTGAAGTAATAGCTTTCTCGCAACGCATTTTTAACTCATAATTGCGAGGGGTAACAACTACCCTTTCACCGTATACGCGGTCAAGATCTAAATTTCTGCCAAAATAAGAAGAATTTTTTCTATAACAAACAGCCGTACACATAAATACCTCTTTACATAAATTTTTCTTTCAAAGAATGCCCTGAGCAGCGATATGTAAAATCACCGCCAAAGGCTTGACGGTGACTTTCTTAATTCAGTTAAACGACGGCGCATGAGTTTCGCCCGTCGCAAACGTGTTCGGTCCGGGGTTTGACAGTGAGAAATACATCTTCGCCGCTTTGGTAGTACCAAAGTCACGGTTTGAGCCCGTTTCCTGAACCTTGTTGAAGGCGTCACGGAACATCTGGTTGTGCGCTTCTTCACGGTTGAGAAGGAAGTCAATCGTTTCCCGTACCTTCTTGTCCTCAATCTGACGGTAAAGATATTCGTAAACCACCTTGGCTCTCTGCTCGGATGCGATATTGGAGAGCAGATCGGCGCACAGGTCACCCGTGACGGTCACGTAATCCGCCGTCCAGGAATACCCCGAGGAATTGATCAGTCCGGGATTGAGACCAAGCAGAACGTGCGTCTGCACCTCGCCAGCCTGCACCTTGGTTGCGTCCACGTCGTGACCGTTGAGCAGATTGATTGTCTGTGCCACCATTTCCATGTGTCCCAGCTCCTCCGCGGCGATATCGAGGAAAAGATCCTTGATCTCGGGATCCTTAATGCGAAAGCTCTGCGACATATACTGCATTGCCGCCTTCAGCTCTCCGTTGCCGCCGCCAAGCTGCTCCTGAAGCAAAACCGCGTATTGCGGATTCGGTCTCTCCACCTCTACGGGATGAAATAACTGTTTTTCGTGTTTGAACATAGATACCTCCGTTTTTTGTATTCACCGTTATTATTTCCCAAAACGGTGGAAAATATATTGTTGAAGGCATTAAAATATATGTGATACTACTATAAGTCTCTTCCAAAGTATCAATTTGACACTTTGGAACCTGCTTTTGATACTTTGGAGCGTTATATCATTCAAATCGGCGTAATTAGGTTTTTACCCGCACTCAATCATTTTTCGGCTAATTTTAAGAATTCTCATAAATCCATAACTTGGTATATGCAAAATTTACTTAAAGATCATAAATCCGCGTTTTTGAATTTACTCATTAATATCACAATATTTTTTAAAAATCATTTGCGAGATTATAAACGTTTTCATTTTTGGTACACATTAAACCAGCGTTTCCCATTTGCCGTAGCGTTTTCCGCTTTCGCGGCGGATATAGTTCTTGTCTTGCAGGGATTTCATCACACGTTTGATGGTGGCAATAGATTTTCCCGTGGCATCGGCGAGTTCTTGCTGCTTAATATCGGGCTTCTTAGCTACTAATTCCAACACCGCTAATTCCTCCAAAGTACAGTCAAAAGTATCAAATTGAGACTTTGGAGCTTTAGAAATGATACTTTGGGAATTGTTTTCTGCCACATAATCCACGTGCATATATCGGTTTTTCAACTCGTGATTGGTTTCCAAGAGAAGATTGCCGAAGAACATTTCCAAGAATTTCGTTGTGGAGTGAATACCTTTTTGCAAATTGTTGTAGTTCGCTCTGACGAATGCATTGCGGAAATACCACGAATTCTTTTGAAAGGCATCGTTATTCACACGGAAACCAAAGGTTTTCATATATTTGATCATAAAGACGGCGGTTGCTCTCGTGTTACCCTCGCAAAAGGGATGAATCTGCCAGATGTCAGATGCGAATTTTGCGAGGTGTCTGACGGCAGCTTCCACGGACAAACCCTCGTAGGAAAACTGCTTTTCGGTTGCAAAATCGTAGTCCAAAGTGTCACGAATGCTGTTGAAGTCCGCATAGATCACGGTATCGCCGTTGAGCACCCATTCCTTCTTGGTGATGTTGTAGGTTCTCACTTGACCAGCGTGCTTAAACACGCCCTCGAACAGTCTGCGGTGAATGGTCATCCATTCCGCAGGCGAGAACTGAAAGCTCTTTTCACCGAGGAGCTTTGCGATTCTTGCCGAAACAATATCGGCTTCCTTGGTTGCGCCCTCAATTTCGGTGCGCTCAGTGCGCTGCTCGTAGTAGCTTTGAATGCGCTTTTGCGCCTCGTCAATACTGATGTTACCCTCGATATGCTCCTTCGCAGTATCGAGAAGATATTCCGAGGTAGTCAGCCCGTCTACCGCTTGAAGACCGATGGCTGTTCGCCATGCATCACTTTTTTCTGTTTTTCCGGGCTCACCTTGTCTTATATATTCTTCAAGTTCAAATTGCCAATTCTTATCTGACATATTTGCCTCCCATCTTACTTTTCGTTTTTCTGCCTATAAATCTCTTTCAGATCCTCGATTGCCACTTCGGGGGCGAGGGTATGGAAGATAAGC
>SVRU01000059.1 GCA_015064665.1 Oscillospiraceae bacterium | reverse complement strand
GTAGGACGTACCTCCGGTGCATCGGTTGTTCTGCCAAGGGCATAGCCGGGTAGCCGCGTACGGATGTGATAAACGCTGAAGGCATCTAAGCGTGAAGCACACCTCAAGATGAGATATCCCATCATTTCAAATGAGTAAGGTCGCTCGTAGACTACGAGATTGATAGGTCGGAGATGTAAGCACAGTAATGTGTTCAGTTGACCGATACTAATTGACCGAGGGCTTGAACTGCTATTTTGTATAGAAGTTCAGCACACAAATAGATTGAGCTTCGTTTCTTATGAGTTATTCGGTTTTTAATGAGCAGTTTTAAATAATTTAATAATCAATACCGATTATATTCCTCGATAGCTCAGTCGGTAGAGCGCATGACTGTTAATCATGATGTCACTGGTTCGAGCCCAGTTCGGGGAGCCAAAGCGAGAGCTTTACAAAAAACGAAACACAAAGTCTTTTATGCACCCTTAGCTCAGTTGGTAGAGCAACTGACTCTTAATCAGTGGGTCCAGGGTTCGAGTCCCTGAGGGTGCACCAAAAAAAGATTTTGTGTTTTGTTTTTTTGCTTTATGTATGCAGTGGGTCCAGGGTTCTCGTACCTGTCAAGTCGCATAGTCGCTGATTGTCGGACAAAATGTCCTTCTCCAGCTCCTTGCTTTGTTGACTTCGCTTCGCAAAAACAACACGTAGTTGTTTTTACTTGCTCACCTTCGGGTGCACCAAAAAAGATTTTGTGTTTTGTTTTTTTACTTTGTGCGAACATAGTATTATTCCTTTGTTCTTACAATGCAATAATCGAGCAAGCAACTGACTCTGAATTTGCTATTCGTCGGTCGGACACGACGAATGACGCAATATACCGCCAAGGCGGTATGCAGTGGGTCCAGGGTTCTCGTACCTGTCAAGTCGCATAGTCGCTGATTGTCGGACAAAATGTCCTTCGCCAGCTCCTTGCTTTGTTGACTTCGCTTCGCAAAAACAACACTTAGTTGTTTTTACTCGCTCACCTTCGGGTGTATTATATTATTCCTCGAAGCTTACGTCGGTAGAGCCCATGACTAAAAAACTGATGTCACTGGTCAAGAATTGCGTGCAATTCTTGTTTGGATGCTACGCATCCCTTCGAGCATCCAGTTCGGGGAGCCATCCTCATAGGTCAAAAATGCAACCTATGCCAAAAAGCTTGTTTTACGAGGCTTTTTAGGTTTTTTAGGGCAGTTTTTTGACCTTTTGTTTTTTGCAACCTTTTCCGAACCTTATGGACTTGAACCTACGACAGCTACACATATTTTCACATCATTTTAAAATATGTCTTGTTTTATTGATTTGTACACAAATATGTGATATAATGTTACAAATACAGTTTTATCAAAATTAAATTGATAGGAGAGACTAATGTGAAAGAAACGTGGATTTGGTTCCCGAAATCTTTTTACCCTAATAATCAAATTACAAAGTTTGATGCTTTAAGTGATAACTCAAATGAAACCTACGTTGTTGCTGAATTTAAGAAAGAATATTTGTTTGACCAACAAATAACTTGCGTTAGCATTAGATTCAGCGCGGATACGGAGGTTCAGCTTTTTTGTAACGGTAAAATTCTTGCCACCGGTCCCTGTGCGGTTGGCGGCGACTTCTTAGGAAACGGAAAAGCAAGAGAATGGTATTATATGTCAGAAACCGATTTTTTTCCAAAAGGCAATCGTATCGATTTCTTTGCGCGTGTCAAAATGTGCCCGACGAGAATATACGAATATTCAAAAGGGCACGGAGGATTTATGCTGCAAGCTACGGTATACTTTGCCGATGGAAGCACTCAGCTGATATCAACCGACGATACGTGGCTGGTGCGCAAAAACGGAGCATATGTGAATTCCTGTGTTTATGACGGAAGAATCATGCCGGAGTCTTATGTTCATGCGGAAATTGTTCCTGATATATGGAGCGCGCAGCTTGCCCCGATTCCTGTCAGGGAAGAAAAAGAGATTGCGGTTGGAACGGTTTTGTTAAAACCGCATGAGGAGATTACAAAAGAATTTGATCTTGATATGATCTATGCAGGATATCTCCATCTTTTCTCAAAAGCCTGTGGAACGGTAAAAATGTCACTGACATTACGTGAGACGAATGAAATTCGTAAAAAAAGTGAAAATGTCGTACTAAACGGGAATGATGATGAATACAGAAGTTTTTGCTTGGAAAGTGTAGGAAATATAACAGCTACATTGATCAACGACTCCGACATAGACTCGGAAATCTGCATCGGCTTAATTACTACGTGTTATCCTGTCACGGTAGACGCAAATACCGTAACCGATGATGCCTCAATTAACGAAATATTGCGTGTGTGCAAACATACCCTTAAATATTGCCGCCAGACACATCATCTTGACAGTCCTCGTCATTGTGAGCCTTTAGCATGTACAGGTGACTACTATATTGAGTCCTTGATGACCGCCTTTTCTTTTGGCGATATGAGGCTTGCTGAGTTTGACGTTGAACGCACGGCGGAGCTTTTGCGCCATAATGACGGAAGAATGTTTCATACGACGTACAGCTTGATCTGGGTAAGAATGCTTTACGATGTTTATATGATCGGTGGGAATTTTGACTTGCTTAAAAAATGCCGTGGTGCTCTTGATTTGCTTTTGGCGCGCTTTGATACGTATATCGGCGAAAACGGTTTGATCGAGAATCCCCCTGATTATATGTTTGTGGATTGGATTTATATTGACGGTTTGTCCATGCACCATCCCCCGAAAGCATTGGGACAGACGGTGTTGAATATGTTTTATTTTATGGCGCTGAACTATTCTGAACTGATCTATGGGCTAATAGGAGATACGGTCGCCTCATTGCAATGTGGAGAGAAGAAAAAAGAACTTCAAAGGGCTGTAAATACTTTGCTTTACGATAGCGAGAAGGGTATGTACTTTGAAGGCTTGAATACGCCTATTTCTCCTACACAGATAAACAAATGGCAACCGCAGAACGTAGAAAAGCGTTATTACCTGAAGCATTCAAATATTATGGCGGCGTATACGTCGATCTGTGACTCAAGTACTGCAAGATCGTTGATAGAAAAGATCATGAACGATAAGATTGAAGGCAATGTTCAGCCATATTTTCAGCATTATTTGTTTGAAGCAATTGAAAAACACGGTTTAAAAGATAAATATACACTACAAGTGGTAGAGCGTTGGATACAAGCGGTTAAAGATTGTAATAAAGGGCTGGTCGAGGGATTTTTTGCTCCCGAGCCAACGTATCACTTTGATCATAGCCACGCGTGAGGAGGAACTCCTTTGTATTCGCTTCCAAAGGCATTGACCGGGCTTTCTATTGAAGAAGCAGGGTATAAAAAAATAAAGCTGAGGCCTTCATTGTTGGGATTAAAGCGGGCAAAGGTTGAGATTCCGACTCCGTGTGGAATGATTATATGTGAAATGGAACAAGGATGCAAACCGAAGATCGCTGTTCCTGATGAAATCGTTTTAGAAAACGATTAGTAAGAGAAGTTGTAATTTTGTCCTGTAACCACATTAAGCAGTTCTGAAAAGGACTGCTTTTTCTTTTCCCCGAACAAAAAAGGCTCGAACGCTAAGTGACATCAGCTTAACAGTCATAGTTTGCTACGCAAACGACTGTGAATTTGCCACTCGGGTTTAAGCTCCGTGCTAACTTACTCGGTTTTACAAAATCCAAGCAAACATCTCCGAGTTGGCAAGATACCGCTAAAGCGGTATGCACGATGTCGTGCGGATTACAGACGAGAGTTTGTGCGAATTCCGGGGAGCCATCTTTGGAGGTCAATTTGACAACTCCAGCCTAAAGTCCTTGATTTTCAAGGACTTTTTTGGTTTTTTGGGCAAAATTTTAAGAAATTGTTTTGTGACAACTTTTTTGCGAACTATCGGGGCTTGAACCATCAACATTATTATTGAAAAAAGTATAAATATGTGTTATAATAAATATTAGAAAAGAGGTGGTTTCATGGAAAAATTCAAAATTGCACACTATCAAAAGTCCAGTTCAATGTGGTTTACTAATGGTGGTAAGTTTATTATCACTGAAAATGAATATATAGTAAAATATCTTTTTCAAACGGTAGTAAGATTTGAAATTGATAAAACCATAGCTTCTTGTATCTCCGCAAATCCAATAAATAAGGGTATACGTTTAACGGATGGTGTTAAGGAAATAGATCTTTATTTTTTCAAAAAAACTGCAGACAAATTATGCAAAATATTGTGTATTTAACGAAAAATGAAGAGTTGTCATTTTGACCTATAAACATATTAAGCAGTTCTGAAAAGGACTGCTTTTTCTTTTCCCCGAACAAAAAGAGTGCTCGAACGCTAAGTGACGTCAGCTTAACAGTCATAGTTTGCTGCGCAAACGACTGTGAATTTGCCACTCGGGTTTAAGCTCCGTGCTAACTTACTCGGTTTTACAAAATCCAAGCAAACATCTCCGAGTTGGCAAGATACCGCTAAAGCGGTATGCACGATGTCGTGCGAAATACAGACGAGAGTTTGTGCGAATTTCGCTTCGCTACGCTGCAAATGATGTGGCTTTTCTCCTTTAGATCCAAAAATATTTGTATTCGTATTGAAAAGCATGTTTCTATATGGTATAATGTTTATGAAGAGGATTATGCGCTATGAAAGATGATATAATTGTAAAAATTCTTGAATCTAATAACGAATTATCTGAATTGATTCATAAAAACAGATTTAGAAAAATCAAAAGCACAATATTAAAATCAATTTTTTTATTAGTTGTAGCTATAATTATACCATTAGTCTTTGAATTTAAAACTTTTGGTTTTGTTATATCAATTTCATTGGCTATAGTGACATCTATAATCTGTTTTAAGCCATATAAATTTGTTAATGATGGAACTTTAGTTGGAATAATCGAATCTATAAATCACGATTATAGACTTGATACCAAAAAAGGAACAAAAGGATTTTCTCAATCGCACGTTTACACATCTATAAAACAAACGCATGACATTTTAATAACTTTTTCGCGTAAAGAGGAAGGAAAAGAAAAGTACGAAATCGCTTGTTCCGCGCAATATGAAAAAATATTTAAACCGGGCGATAAAATTGTTTATAATCCTTATCTTCCTTATCCGGCTAATTTGACTAATATAACAAAGTGCGTGTGTATGAATTGTGGAACGATGCAAAATTCCAATAATACGAACTGCTATAATTGCAAAAACATTCTTTTAAACAAAGAAACAATGAAATAAAGATTGTCAGTTAATCTAACAAAAGGCGGTATTCGTGAATTTACAAATCATTTTACATATTATCGAGCTTTGCTTATTTTTTATTTGTACTGTAAATATGATTAAAATTTAAACAATAAAGAAGGGTTAATATTATGAAACAACTTGTGCGCGTTTTGGCAATTGCGTTACTTATATCCTTGATGATTGGTTCTTTGACGGCTTGTGACTTGGATATTAAAAAACCTAAAACGTGGTTTAAATTTTTATATGATTGTAAGACCTGTTGCGATAAGGGAGAGATTGAGTGCGACGGTTGTGACGGTGAAAAAGAAGTGACTTGCTTTATGTGTCATGGAACGGGTAGGAAAGATTGCATTGAATGTAATGGAACAGGATATACTCGTTGCTTCTCTTGTCATGGATTAGGTTATCAGATAGGTGGAGGAACTTTGGGTGGATCCCGTGACTGTTTCATGTGTATAGGAGGAAGGAAAATATGCCCCACAACAAGCCCATGTTATTATTGTTTGTATGATGGAAAAGTAAACTGCAGCAAATGCAGTGCGACAGGAGTCATTGATTGTCCGGATTGTGACAAATAAGACAACAAAAGTTGTCATAAACACCTTAAAGATTAAAAACTGCAGCTTCAAAATGCGAAGCTGCAGTTTTTAATTGGAAAACAAATTATCTAATTCCGTATTTTTCTATAACGAAATCCATATCCTTGTCGCCTCTACCTGAAAGGCAAATGAGAATAGAGCCGCGCTTCATTTCCTTTGCAAGCTTTGTGGCATAGGCAACAGCGTGCGCGCTTTCAATAGCGGGAATAATTCCTTCCATTCTCGAGAGCTTGAAGAATGCATCTATAGTTTCGTCATCTGAAATTGCCGCATATTTGACTCTTCCAATATCTCGAAGAAAAGCGTGTTCGGGACCCGAGGAGGGATAGTCAAGTCCGCTTGCCACCGAGTATACGGGAGCCGGATCACCGTTTTCATCCTTAAGCATTATGCTGTTAAATCCGTGCATAATTCCTTCTGTTCCGTAGGTAAGACTTGCGGCGTGCTCTCCGATTTTAGTTCCTTTTCCGAGAGGCTCGACGCCGTAAATATCAACGGGATCATTGAGAAATCCCGAGAAAATTCCCATAGAATTCGAGCCGCCGCCAACGCAGGCAACAAGCGCGTCGGGAAGCTCGCCCGTCATAGAAATAAACTGCTCACGTGATTCAATTCCGACCACGCTCTGAAAATCTCTTACCATCATAGGAAAAGGATGAGGTCCGAGAACAGAGCCGATGCAATAAATTGCATCCTTGTATTCGTTCGCATACGCCTCGAAAGCCGCATCAACGGCTTCCTTGAGCGTAGCAAGTCCCTCTTTAACTTCGATAACGTTAGCGCCGAGAATCTTCATTCTCGCAACATTAGGAGCCTGCTTTGCTATATCAACCGAGCCCATATAAATATCACATTCAAGCCCAAAATATGCCGCTGCCGTTGCGAGAGCAACGCCGTGCTGACCTGCGCCGGTTTCCGCAATAACCTTTTTCTTTCCCATGTATTTGGCAAGAAGCGCCTCGCCCATGCAGTGATTCAACTTGTGAGCACCGGTGTGGTTGAGGTCCTCGCGCTTTGCGTAAAGCTGAACGTTTCCTATTGAAGTCGAGAGTCTTTCAAGATGAGAAATCGGGGTAGGGCGGCCTTGGAACTCACGTCTTATTCTACGAAGCTCACCTATAAATTTTGTGGATTTGCATATCGTGAAATATGCGTCTGTTATTTCTTCCATAGCGCCCTTAAGCTCGTCGGATATAAAAGCGCCTCCGTATTTTCCGAAAAATCCGTCGTTGTTTGGATAGTTTTTAAAGTAAGTATCAAAATTAATGTTTCCGTAAGTCATTTTATTTTCTCCTTTTGTTTTAACTAAATAAAAAAGCCCAAGACAGAACTTTATCAAGAAGTCTGTCAAGGGCGAAAATATCCGCGGTGCCACCTTGATTCGCAGTAAAACTGCGCACTTATATGGATACAATCATATCCACTGCCTCTGACGTGGGCTAACGTCGCAGAATACTCCGTAAAAAACGTTTGACTGCGCCCTCGGCGGTCCATTTGATAGTATGCACTTATCCGCATCTCAGCTGCGCGGACTCTCTGTGAAGCCACCCACTACCTTTATCTCCGCTTCATCGGTTTCGTGTGATGAATTTGATTTATTATATCACAGCGAAATCGCTTTGTCAATGGTAAATTTTGTTTTTTTTTGAGTTTTTTGAGAGCTTTAATTTTGTTTTTTAGAATTTTTATGAAAGCTTTTTGTAATTTTTATCTATTGAGAATCGCTATAGAGATAGTGAGATAACCCGCAAAAGCAACCCAAACCGCATAAGGAATTTGCAAAAAAGCGGCAGTCTTATCTATTTTCTTATATTCGTTTATAGTCTTAATTATAAGAAATTCGAGCAGAATAATCCAAATGAAAGCCAAGAAAAAAGCCCCGAAATTAAAGAAGATTATACTCCACGCAAAATTTACTATAAGGCTTGAAGCATACGTAGAAAGCGAATTTCTTACCTCTTCGGGAAATGAAGCTTTTTTGCCAAAAATTCTTGCCGCCGATATTCCCATAAGGATATATAAAGCCGTCCAGACTAATGGGAAGAGAAATGCGGGCGGAGATAGAAACGGCTGCTTTATAGCCGAGAGATTCATATTTCCGCGTGTCAGAAAAGCAGAAAGAAGTCCGACTCCGAGCGCTATCAAGCAAGAAATAATATAAGTCTTGTATTTGATAAAGAAATTTTTAATCATAAAACACCTCCGTTGTTCCATTAATCCTATGATGAAGGAAAGAGAAATATTACAGCAAAGAGGTAGTTTGCAGCCGAGCGTGGCAAACCGCAAAATGTCGGAAAAGCTATTTTGTATTGCCTTTTAAAAGATTTTGTGATACAATAGATAAGCAAGGAGAATTTTTATATGGATATAAAGAAAAAGCTTTTTGAAATGCAGGATATCGGATACCGTGATTTTCACGCAAAGCTTATGCCTACAGTAGATAAGGAAAAAATCATAGGAATAAGAATACCCGTTTTAAGAAAATTTGCTAAAGAAATCGTGAATACCCCGTATGCGTGTGAATTTATGAGCGCTCTTCCGCATGAATATTACGAGGAGAATAATCTGCACGCATTCCTTATTGCCGAAATAAAGAATTTTGATGAATGCATTGCAGAGCTTGAGAAATTTCTGCCGCATATAAACAATTGGGCAACCTGCGACTCTCTGCGTCCCGAATGCTTTAAATCTAACACGGATAGGCTCTTAAGCTATATTTATAAGTGGCTTAGCTCGGATAAACCGTATATCGTGCGATTTGCAATTGAAGTGCTTATGGTCTACTATTTAGACGAGCGCTTCAAACCCGAATACATGGATAGCGTGTCAAAAATAAAGAGCGATGAGTACTACGTTAATATGATGATAGCTTGGTATTTTGCGACCGCTCTTGCAAAGCAGTATGAAGCCGCAATACCGTATATAAAGTCCAAGACTTTATCCCCATGGGTACATAATAAAACGATAAGCAAGGCGATCGATAGCTACAGAATTTCAAAAGAAACAAAAGAATATCTAAAAACGATGAAACAAAAAAGTGATGAAGCATAAAACTTCATCACTTTTTTGCGTAAAAAGACAACTATTGTTTTCGTTTTGTTGTATTTTTATAAAATATTTATTCTTTATTTTCCGATTTTATGTTAATTCCGTTAACAACAACACCCTCGGTTGCGCGTATCATTATGTATTCAACGCCGTTAATTATCTGCGTTGAAACAAGCTCCTTGCGCTCTGGGTTCACCTTTATCGTGACGTCCGGCGTTTCAAGAGTAAACTTGTTTACGCTTATGATATTTTTCGGTGTAAGCTCGGCGTTAACGCCAAAGCTTTCGTCAAGCGACTCACCAATCTTGTTAACCTTTTCCTCACCGATTCCGCAGTTTTCAAGAACCGACTTTACGGTCGCTTTGGTTATAACGAGCGGCTCGGGAATTTTGGATTCCTTGTGCGACTCAACCATCTCCGAAATCTGCGTATGCACCGAGCGTATAACTTCAAAGCTGCATTCGTCGTCAAGCGCCTCGGCAAGACATTCATTGAACGTTGCCTTTTGAATTGCGGGAGGCATCGGAGCATCCTTGCCGAAAACGTTATCGGTAAATTCCGTATGGCTTTCGGATAAGCTTCTCGTATAGAAAAGAGCCGAGTAAATATTCGTCTTTCTGTCATCAAAGGCAGGGAACATAAATCCGAGCTCGGGAGAGCAGAGAAGAGAGGATGCGCTCATAGCGTGGAAGAGGCTGTCAGACTCCTTAAAGGTAAGCGCCTCTGGCGAATTCTTAACAGGGCAAACCGCGCAAATAACGTAAGAAAATCTTTCGCTTGATCCACCGTCCTCGCCGTCACTCTTCTTTTCAAATACGTCGTATATATCGTTTGCGAGAAGAATTACGTAATTGCCTTCAAGCTTCACGCTCTCAATAACGCTTTTATAAAAGGTCTCGAGCGCCTCCTCGTCCTTAAGCTCGCTTTTGCGCAGCTGCATAAGGAGTTGATGCTTTTCGCTTTCGGCAACCTGCTTCGTGCTGAATGAGATGTTGCACAAATTAGCTCCAAGCGTACCCGAAAGCGTCTTTTTCATAACGCCGAGCAGCTTCTCGCTGACGACCGAGTCAGAGGTGCCGATAAATTGCGATATACGGGCTACAATTTCTTTATTGGAATTGACGAAGCAGCCCACGATCTTTGGGATATTACTTTTTTCGGGGCGAAATCTTCTTTTTATTTCTCTGAGTTCTCTTTCTGTCATAGTAATCTCCGTAAAATGATTTTTGCAACCGATATTATATCACAAAACGAATATTTAGTCAACGGAAAGCAAAACAAAATGCTCAAAAAATTATTGCTTCTTTATAACCTCAATTACAGGGCTTGAAAGTATTCCGAATTCCTTAAGCTGATGCTCGTACGTGAATTCATCACCTCTTATGAACCACGCATTAGGGCCAAACCATTTATACTCTCTGTCGCAGTTATGAAGAGCGCCAAAGGAGTTATGTCTGTTGCCGAATAGCGTAAGCTCAACCGTGTGCTTGCCGGCTTTAACCGATGGCACTGTAACCGTATAAGGATTGTAAGCGATTTTTCCTACGCATTCTCCGTCAACCGAAACCGAAATAAGCGTTCCTCTGTAAAGATGCGAGTGAATACTGAGCGCGCAGTTTTCTTCGGAAACTTCAATATCAAGCGAGTATTTGATATTTGCTCCGTAGAATGGCAATCCCTGTGATACTACCGAACCGAATCTGATTTCTGTTGTAGGCGCTGTGATCGTGCTTTCAATACCCTCGTGTCTTACGTTGAAGTTACCTAAAAGGAAACAGTTTTCGTTATAGGTTCTCGGAGCGAGAGGTCTTGTTATTTCAATTATATGTTTACCTGCTTTCATATCGGGCAAGAGCGTTTTTTCAATACACTCGTCGGTAAAGTATCCCGTTATACTCTTTTCTATCTTTTTACCGTCTAAATAGATATCCGTAACGTCAATATCCTCCGTAGCAAATTCTGTGCCGAAGAGGTCTATCTCTGTGTTGAACGTAAATCTTTGTGTAATGGTATGCTCGGGCTTTTCGGGAGGTAAGCACCAGGGCTGCTTTCCGCTCTTTTTTTCAATACCCGCTCTGCTTCTCGCAAGTCTGTCGAGACGGCGCATTTCCTCGAGCGGTTGATATTCGGCATCATCGTCGCACTTCCATTCAGCAAGGTCAAAGAGCAGAACGTTCGGCTCGCTCCTTTCGTATTTCACCTTGCCAAAGAGGTCGTATCTCTTGATAGTAGCCGTACGCTCACCCGCCGGAGCGGTATATGAAGCCACTGTGTACTTATCGAGCTTAAAGAGGAAGGAATCGTAAAGATATGCGTTAAGCGTAAAGGTCGTATATCCGTTTTCCACCTTAAATGAGATATCTTTTACTGTTCCGTTTATCGTATCGTAAAGCTTAGGCGTGTGTTTTCCTTTTATCTTGAAGTAAAGCTTTTCGGCAGAGTATATATCCTTTGATATCACGCCGTGACCGTTTCTTCTCTCGTGCGGCTTTAATGCGTTTGCGACGAAGAGCCACTTCACGCCGCCGTCGTTTCTCATCTGGTAGAGATAATTATCCTTGTATCCGCCGTTCTGGGCTCTTATCTCAAGCTTTCTGTTTTCTTCAAGAGCCGAAACTATGGCATTCTTTTCAAAGGATACCTTTTCCGCCTTAGCGTAAAGGGAATTGATTCTGTCGTTTTTCTCGCAGTCAACGTAAGCAGGGCAGTCACCCATAAATATTACACGTCCGCCGGCTTCAAGGAATTTCTCGAGTCTTTCAACTGTAGTTTCTCTTATCGTTTCAAGAGCGGGAACAACGATTACGTCATATTTCATCTTGCCGACCTTGATGGGATTTTCAACTCTCTTGCAAGCATCGGGGAACATTGATTCGCTTATGTAATCAAAGTCGAGCTGGCTGAGTAAGAGCCACTTTATAAGGCTTTGGAAGTTCGATTCGAGCTGATTTCTTTTTTCTATCGTGGTAGCGCCGGGACCCCAGTTTATCCAATAGCTTTCGACGGGGTGAATAACCGCAATATTAACATCGGGCTTGCCGCGTGTCATGGCGGTGTTAACTCTTGCAAAATGGTCCTCAACGTACTTATATTCCTTATACCATGGAGATTGGTAGCTTATAGAGGCGGGGTAGTCACGCTTAGCATCACCCTTCATGGAAACCCATGAAAGATGAGGAACTCTTATCGTAACGCCGAGAGCTGCCTGCCAGTCGCCCTGGAATTTGTGACCTCTGAAATCAAAATCCCAGTTGGTAACGCCGTAAAGCTCGGATAACATCGCCTCTTTGCCGTATTGATGAACGGCAGATTGCGCTTGCTTTGCGGTCGAAAGCTCAACCTTATCGCAAAGCATATCTATTCCGGGATAACCGAAATATTTATACGAACGCATAGCCTCTCCGATCGCCGCAGTCTGTGCGAGAAGCGACTGCTCTTCCATCATATGACCTGTGAGAGGAATGTGGTTCTTATCGCACCACTGTCCGCAAATCTTGCTGAAGGCATTTGTGAATCTTTCGCAAACGTGGTCGTGGTATCTGTATCTTGTAATAGAAACTGCGCCGCTCGGCAGATCCCAGAACAACTCGGGAATGTGATCTACAAGCTCGGAGCTGTAAGCTCTTTTGTAGGTTGTAGGGAGATCGGGTGTCCAGGGGAGCTCGCAAGCCTTTTTATCGGAAGGTCTTTCAAATGTAGCCTTTCTTGCGAACTGAGGCTCATCTGTGAATATTGCGGGTACAGTCTTATCGAATTCGTCACCGACGCATTCCTTATATCTTTCGTGCGTTACTTCAACAAATTTCTTTACAGCCGCCGAGGAAAGTGTATCAAGATAGCAGTATCCGTTATACCAATCATTCATAGGCTGAGTAATACAGAACGCATACCACTTGTCGCCCTTCGCCTTGCCGTTCCTTTTGATTTTCTTATAGGATTCAAGATATCCATAACCGTTGAGCAAAACGTCATAAGCGGCAACAAAATAGGGCTTGCCGAGAGCTATAGCCTCCGCCTTTGGAAGCTCGCCCGAAACGTCGAGAAGCGGCTTTTCATACGAAAGCTCGCTATGATATCCGTCCTTTTGCTTTACGGCATTTGCGGGAGCGAAAACTAACTTTCTCGCTCTGTATTTCGGCTCTTTTGTTACAAGACCGCCCGCGGCGCCCGAGGGCCATCTGTCCTCGTCGTAAAGCCATGCGAGCATTTCTTCCTTTTTTGCTTTATCCGTACAAGCGCGGACAAGTCCCATAAATTCGTCGCTGAGATATGCGTTATCCATACCCGATCTTGAATGCATATGGAAGCCGCCGAAGCCCATTTCCTTAAGATATTCTATTTGCTTTTCAAGAATTTCAGGTGTCATTTTACAGTTCCAAGCCCAGAAGGGAGTACCTCTGTATTCGCTTGTGGGGGATTTAAACAGCTCATCTGAAAGCTCTTTTGATAGATTCTTTTTGTATAGCATAAGATTCTCCTTTTTTATAAATGTCATTTTTTGTATATGTAAATAATTCCTGTATTTACAATTTCAAAATTCCATGCTATCCTCGGCTAAATTATATCACGGGAGGTATATAAAAACAATATCTTCAAACAAAATAATAAATCAAGATAGTTTTAAGTTTAAAAGAAGTATCATTTGGCAGATCTCCTTAACGGCAAATCACGCTTAATGATACTTCTTTTTTAATACGTATAAATTATTGTTTCTTTATAACCTCAATTACAGGGCTTGAAAGTATTCCGAATTCCTTAAGCTGATGCTCATAACTGAACGCATCGCCTTGCGTAGACCAAGCTGTAGGTCCAAACCACGTATGCTCTCTGTTGCAATTATGAAGAGCGCCAAAGGAGTTATGCCTGTTGCCGAATAGGGTAAGCTCGACCGTATGCCTTCCGGGCTTTACTCTTGGAACGGTAACCGTATAAGGATTGTAAGCAATTTTTCCTGCGCATTCTCCGTCAACTGAAACCGAAATAAACGTTCCTCTGTATAAGTTAGCGTGAATGCTGAGTCCTGCGTTATCCTCGGGAACTTCAATATCAAGTGAGTATTTAATATTAGCACCGTAGAAGGGCATTCCCTGGGATACAACCGAACCGAATCCTATTTCGCTTGTGGGCGCTGTGAGTGTGCTTTCAAGGCCCTCGAGCCTTACGTTGAAGTCACCCAAAAGGAAGCAGTTTTCGTTGTATGTTCTCGGAGCGAGAGGCTTTGTTATTTCAATCGTGTGTTTGCCTGTACTTATATCGGGCAGCAGCGTTTTTTCAATGCACTCGTCGGTAAAGTAACCCGTTATATTCTTTTCTATCTTTTTACCGTCTAAATAAATATCGGTAACGTCAATATCCTCCGTAGCGAATTCCGCGCCAAAGAGGTCTATCTCTGAATTGAACGTAAATCTCTGTGTAACGGTATGCTCCGGTATTTCGGGAGGTAAGCACCAGGGCTGCTTTCCGCTCTTTCTTTCAATACCCGCTCTGCTTCTCGCAAGTTTATCGAGACGGCGCATTTCCTCGAGCGGCTGATATTCGGCATCATCGTCGCACTTCCATTCGGCAAGGTCAAAGAGCAGAACGTTCGGTTCGCTCCTTTCGTATTTCACTTTGCTGAAACGGTCGTAACGCTTAACGGTTATCGTATTCTCCTCCTCAATCGCAGTATAGGAATCGGTCGTGTATTTCCCGAGTCTGAAGAGAAATGAATCGTAAAGATGAGCGTTGAGCGTGAATGTTGTGTAACCGTTTTTCACGTTGAAGGAAATGTTCTTAATAGTTCCGTTTATCGTATCGTAAAGCTTTGGAGTATATCGTCCTTTTATTTTGAAATACACCGGTTCTGCCCAGTGAGAGTCTTTTGATACGTTAGCGCCGAACCTTACTTTTCTTTCGTGAGTTTTTAATGCGTTTGCGACGAAGAGCCACTTCACGCCGCCGTCGTTTCTCATCTGGTAGAGATAATTATCCTTGTATCCGCCGTTCTGGGATCTTATTTCAAGCTTTCTGTTTTCTTCAAGAGCCGAAACAATGGAATTCTTTTCAAAGGATACCTTTTCCGCCTTAGCATAAAGGGAATTGATTCTGTCGTTTTTCTCGCAGTCGATGTAAGCGGGGCAGTCACCCATAAATATTACACGTCCGCCGGCTTCAAGGAATTTCTCGAGTCTTTCAACGGTAGTTCCTCTTATCGTTTCAAGAGCGGGAACAACGATTACGTCATATTTCATCTTGCCGACCTTGATTGGATTTTCAACCCTCTTGCAAGCATCGGGAAACATGGATTCGCTTATGTAATCAAAGTCGAGCTGATTGAAAAGCAACCACTTTATAAGACTTTGGAAGTTTGCTTCAAGCTGAGCTCGCTTTTCTACCGTGGTAGCGCCGGGACCCCAATGTAGCCAATAACTTTCAATAGGATGGATAACGGCAATATTAACGTCCGGCTTACCGCGTGTCAGGGCGGTATTAACTCTCGCGAAATGATCCTCAACGTACTTATATTCCTTGTACCAAGGGGATTGATAGTTGAAGGATGCGGGATAATCACGCTTAGCGTCGCCCTTCATAGAGACCCACGAAAGATGCGGAACTCTTACGGTAACGCCGAGAGCAGCCTGCCAGTCGCCCTGGAATTTGTGACCTCTGAAATCGAAATCCCAGTTGGTAACGCCGTAAAGCTCCGAAACCATAGCCTCCTTGCCGTATTGATGTACGGCGGACTGCGTCTGCTTAGCGGTTACCAATTCAACGCTGTTGCAAAGCATATCTATTCCGGGATAACCGAAATATTTATATGAGCGCATAGCCTCTCCGATAGCGGATGCCTGAGCTCCAAGTCCACCCTCTGCCATCATATGACCTGTTAAGGGGAGCTTATTTTTTTCACCCCACGTACCGCAAATCTTGCTGAACGCATTCGTAAACCTTTCGCAAACGTGATCGTGGTATCTGTATCTGGTAATAGAAACCGCCGCCCGGCAGATCCCAGAAAAGCTCGGGTACATGCTCTACAAGCTCGGAGCCGTAAGCTCTTTTGTAGGTAGTTGGAAGGTCGGGAGTCCAGGGAAGCTCACAGGTCTTTTTGTCAAACGGTCTTTCGAAGGTTGTTTTTTTCGCAAACTGCGGCTCGTCGGAAAATATTGCGGGGACGGTCTTATCAAATTCATCACCCACCCACTCCTTGAAGCGCTCGTGAGTTACTTCAACAAATTTTTTAATTGCGGCAGGCGAGAGCGTATCAACGTAGCAATATCCGTTAAACCAGTCGCTCATAGGCTGAGTAATGCAGAACGCATACCACTTATCGCCCTTAGCCTTGCCGTTTCTTTTGATTTTTTTATAGGATTCAAGATATCCTTCGCTGTCGAGCATAATGTCATAAGCCGCAACGAAATAGGGCTTTCCGAGAGCTATAGCCTCTGTTTTCGGAAGCTCGTCCGAAACGTCGAGCAGCGGCTTTTCATATGAAAGCTCGCTGTGATATCCGTCCTTTTGCTTTACACTCTCAGCGGGAGCAAAAACAATCTTACGCGCTCTGTATTTCGGCTCTTTGGTTACAAGACCGCCCGCGGCGCCCGAGGGCCATCTGTCCTCGTCGTAAAGCCATGCGAGCATATCTTCCTTCTTTGCCTTGTCAGTACAAGCGCGAACGAGACCCATAAATTCGTCGCTAAGATATGCGTTATCCATACCCGACCTTGAATGCATATGGAAACCGCCGAAGCCCATTTCCTTGAGATATTCTATTTGCTTTTCAAGAATTTCGGGTGTCATTTTACAGTTCCAAGCCCAGAAGGGAGTTCCTCTGTATTCGCTTGTAGGGTTTTTAAAAAGTTCATCCGAAAGCTCTTTTGATAGATTCTTTTTGTATAACATGCTCTAATCCTCAAAAATAAGTTCATTAAAATAATTCAATTCACGACTCGAGTAAAACGTTGTATTATAAACGTTGCCAACTCAGAGGCCTCGTATCAAATCTGAAGCAATTGATAAGAAGCCTTAACTCCAAGTTGGCAAACGTATGGTTATTAGAATGAATCAGCGTATTGTCAATTTATATCCAAAGACCAAACGCCGTCGCTTTCCTCGTACCAAGGAGTCTCGGTTCCGGGTGAGCGCACAA
>SVRU01000058.1 GCA_015064665.1 Oscillospiraceae bacterium | reverse complement strand
ATAAACGAAAAAACGCCACCTTAGACTTTCATCTAAGATGGCGTTTTTCTGTTCGTATTAGAGCGAAACCTTGACGGCGAAGCCGCCGCTGAAAAAGTAAGTGTTCGTCCAATACACGTTTGGTGGAACCGACGGGAATTGAACCCGTGTCCGAAGACCGCTTGACATAACTTTCTCCGTAGGCAGTCAATCTATTGAAATTCCCCTATGGGACGCCGACAGACAGGCTTCACCTCAGGTAGCCTTTTTATGCATGACCGATACAAAGGCGAAATCTCGGTTCATGTTCACTACTGATTTGACGCACGGCGGGAGACGTAGTCCTCACCCGCGGTGCGGGCGGCAATTATCAGCCGCGGCACAGCTTACGCTGCCATTGCAACTTTATTGTTGTCGTTTATTATTTAAGTTTGGACATTTTGACGCGATTATCCGGCGCGCTACGCTTATCATGCCTCACTGCCCCCGTCGAAACCATTGCGGCCCCGTTAGTACAGTTGCATTATAATTATACCCTTTTTTTTGCTTATTGTCAACATCTGACGTGTATTTATTTTGCGCAACTTATTGCAAAAAAATTAAAAATATGGTATAATTGGTGCGAAAGGAATTTAATCGTATGAATTCATTTGTTTTTGCACTGAACGCAACCATGCCAATCGTTTTAACCGTTACGCTTGGATACGTCATTAAAAAAACCGGACTTATGAACGTCAGCGTCGCGAAATCGGTAAACGCAATCGTTTTTAAGCTTTTATTGCCCGCAATGCTATTTTTGAACGTCTACAATATTGCTGATATCGGAAGCGTAAACTTAAATTACGTATGGTACGTTCTTATAATAACTTTTTTGCTTTTTCTAGGCTTTATTCCCGTGGTCAACCTTCTGTTTCCGCAAAAGAATCAAAGAGGAGTAATACTGCAATCAATCTTCAGATCTAATTACGCTCTTATCGGAATTCCGCTTGCTACCTCACTTTTTGCGGCAGAGGGTGCGGCGATGGCATCACTTCTTGCCGCTTTTATCATTCCCGTTTTTAACATTCTGGGCGTTATTTGTCTGTGCATATACAGCGAAGACGAGAAACCGAATATTAAAACTATCCTTTTGAATATTGCAAAAAACCCGCTCATTATAGGCGTTTGCTCGGGCCTTGTCGTAATTGCATTCCGCGCGTTATTCGTTAAGCTTGATATAGGCTTCAGACTTTCTGAGGTTGAAATTCTGTTTGACGTTTTGAAAAGTCTTTCCGGAGCGGCTACGCCAATGGCACTGCTTGCGCTTGGAGCGCAGTTCGAATTTTCCGCAATCCCCACTCTGAAAAAACAAATAATATTCGGCATTACGCTTCGCTCGGTAATTATCCCCGTATCAACTCTCACCGTTGCTTATCTTCTCGGCAGCTTTAACGGAGCAAATTTCGCCACCTTCGTTGCCATGTTTTCGACGCCGGTTGCTGTTTCAACCGTTCCCATGTGTCAGTCGATGGGTGCAGACCACACGCTTGCCGGTCAGCTCGTCGTATGGACGACGCTGATTTCATCGGTCGTAATATTTCTGTCATCCTTTATTTTGAAGCTTGTCGGCGTTTTTTAAAAAATGTAAACCTTTAAAGAATTTCGTCATTATATGTCGAATAAAATTGTATTTTTATGAAAATATTAAACCTATTAAAACACATCGGTCTTATTATACGGCACAAAAACAAGGTATTTATACATTGCGCAAAATGCGGCCTAGTATGGCGCGGTATTGTTCACGATCTTTCAAAATTTTCTCCGGTCGAGCTTTTTGAAAGCGCTCGATATTATCAAGGCAACCGCTCACCTATCGGTGTATGCCGCAGAGCTGTTGGAGTCAGCTATGCGTGGCTTCACCACAAGGGAAGAAACAAGCATCATATTGAATACTGGCTTGACCCCGATTGCGAGGCAACGCCCATTATGCCGTACAAGTATGCCGTCGAATGTATTTGCGACAAGCTTGCTGCTACAAAGACCTATAAGGGCAAGGATTACTCACCGGATAGCCTCGTTGAGCACTGGGAACGGTACGGCAACAAGGTTAACGGAAATCCGCGCACTATGCGATTTATTGAGCAGGTCTTTAAGGACATAAAAGAACACGGGGAAAGCTACGTGCTGAATAAAAAGTACATGAAGAAAACCTACGATGTTTGTCACAAAAAATAAAAAATGCGCAAAAGCAATCCTCTAAACGCTTGCTTTTGCGCATTTTTTCAGAAAAGAATTTTATCACCGTTAACCGTAAGAGAGGTATTATAAAGCTCTGTAAGTGCCTTGACCATTTCGCAAACGTCATAAGCACCCGCAACTTCTGACGCAGAATGCATAGCAAGCTGCGCAAGACCTATATCAACCGAGCACACAGAAACCTTTGTGTTAGATATCGAGCCGAGAGTTGAACCCGAGAGCATATCGGCGCGCGTATAGAAGGTCTGCGTTTTTGCTCCGCACCTTTCGCACAAGGTTTGAAAAACAGCCGCGGATACGCCGTCGGTAGTATACCGTTGATTTGCATTCCATTTTATAACGATTCCGCCGTTGAGAAGCGGTGCGTTATCCGCATCGGCAAGCTCCGGATGATTCGGGTGCTTTGCATGAGCGTTATCCGCGCTTACCATAAAGCTTTCTTTAAGCATCGGAAGAAGCTTATCCCCCGCAATACGCGAAAGAGTATCGTAAAAGAAGGTAGACGCCGCGCCCTGCTTTGTTTCGGAACCGACCTCCTCGTTATCAAATGCGCAGAACACCTGTACCGAATCGGAATCACCCGCCGACAGAAAGGCTTTGAGAGAGGCGTACACACACTCAAGATTATCCAAACGGGGTGAGAGAATGAATTCGTTATTTACACCGAAAACCCTTCCATGCTCGCGATTATAGAGATAAAGGTCATGAGCAGCAATGGAATCGACCGATACGCCGAGAGAATCGGCAACACTCCTCATAACATCTCCGCGCGACTCGGAAGAGCCGACAAGAGGCAACAAATCCTGCGCAGGATTGAATTTATATCCGTCGTTTATCGAGCGGTTCATATGGATTGCCACGCTCGGTATTACGGCAAGGTCGCGGTCGATATTAACAATCCTTGTTTCTATTCCGTCATCGGTGCGCAAAACCACTCTGCCGGCAAGCGAAAGAGGTCTGTCAAACCAAGAATAGTATATCATTCCGCCGTATTTTTCAACCTCGAGGCGAGAATATGCTCCGACCGTCTCGGGAGTAACCTTCAGCTTAAACGACGGCGAGTCCGAATGAGACGCTACTGCCATAAAGCCGTTCGCATCGGGGTTATATTTGAAAGCAATTATCGAGGTTCCGCCTCTTACAACAAAATATTTACCTCCCACGAAAAGAGTCCACGCCTCGTTTTCAAAAAGCTCGGTATATCCGCTTGCCAAAAGCTCTGATTTGACAGACGAAACCGTATGATACGGCGAGGGACATTTATTTATAAGTTCAAAAAGCTCGTTTGCTGATTTCATAACAGACTCCTTAATTAATTTAAATTATTATACATCTTTTGGAATCAAATGTCAACTTTTCTATTGAAAAATTCAGAAAGATGCTATATAATATTTAGGTATGATAATATCCCAAAAGAATTGGAGACAAAAATGCTGGATATACCCGAATACAAGGAAGCCGAAAAGGTCTTTCATTTTTTTGAACAGATTTCGAAAATTCCACACACCTCGTCAAATACCGCACAGATTGCAGATTATCTTGTTAATTTTGCAAAAGAGAGAAGCTTGTGGTACGCGATAGACGACGCAAACAACGTATTAATAAGAAAAGCTGCCACACCCGGTTACGAAAACAGACCGACGGTAATATTTCAAGGTCACACCGATATGGTTGAGGACAAGCTCCCCGATTCAGACAAAGACATGCTGACTGAAGGGGTAGAAATATACCGCGACGACGATTTTATAAAAGCAAAAGGAACAACGCTTGGAGCGGATAACGGAATTGCCGTGGCATACGCGCTTGCAGTGCTTGATTCAAGCGATATTGAGCACCCGGAATTTGAAGCCGTATTCACCTCGGACGAGGAAATAGGTTTAATTGGTGCAACAAGGCTTGACACATCCTCTCTTCGCGGGCTAAGAATGATAAATATAGACTCGGATATCGAGGGTGTTTTCACAGTTGGATGCGCGGGTGGAATCCGCACCGACCTTACGCTTCCATACGAAAAGGAAGGCTATGCCGAATCGCTTTACTCACTTTCCGTTTCGGGACTTCGGGGCGGTCACAGCGGAATGGAAATAGACAAAGGCCGTGAGAATGCTATAAAAATTCTCGGTGAAATTCTCGATAAAATTCGCGGTGTAAGAATAGCCGAAATATCGGGCGGAAACGCTGACAATGCTATTCCGAGATATGCGAGCTGTATTTTCGCGGCAGCCGACGTTCAGACGATTGAAAGCACAGTTATCTGCGAGATATTGAATAAATACAAAATAAACGAACCCGATATAAACTTAAATATCTCCGAATACAAAGAACAAAAAAACTGTTACAGCGAAGTCGACAGTAAAAAAATAATCGATTTCATCGTCAAAATGCCAACGGGAGTTTACAAAATGAGTGAGGACATCAAAGGGCTCGTTGAAACCTCATCCAACCTTGGCATAATAACGTCGTATGGGGGGCGTGTCACGGTATCGCTTTCCGTGCGTTCATCAAAGGATGCAGAAAAAAAGCTAATGATTGAAAAACTCAAGTCCGTCTCTCTAGAATACGGCGCGGAGTTTTTCGGACACGGCGAATATCCCGCGTGGGAATTTTGCAAGAACTCTGCCCTTACCGATTCGCTTAGAAAAATATACGTTGACACGTATAAAACCGAACCCAAAATAGAGATAATACACGCAGGTCTTGAATGCGGAATATTCACGAATAAAATAAAAGGGCTGGATTGCGTATCACTTGGTCCGAATATGTATGATATTCACACGACTGACGAGAGACTTTCGATATCCTCAGCCGTACGCGTTTATGAATTTTTGAAAAAAGCTTTAAAGGAGATATAAAATGAACAAGACTAGACTTAAAAAGTACGCTAAGCTTATAGCAAAATGCGGCGTAAACGTCAAACGCGGTCAGGAGGTTATGATAACTGCCGAGCTTGACCAACCCGAATTCGTAAAAATGGTTGTTGACGAATGCTATAAAGCGGGCGCGTCAAAGGTTTCGGTTGACTGGACGTATCAGCCGATTACAAAATCCACAATTAAATATTGCTCCGAAAAGGTGCTTTCGACGCTTGACACATGGCAGGTTGAGAAATGGGAGCATCAAGCTAAAGTATTGCCTTGCAAAATCTATCTTATATCAGAGGACCCGGACGGTCTTGCTGGTATTGATCAAAAAAAATTCGCAAAAGCATCTGCTGCAAAATCGAAAATAATCAAGCCCATAAGAAACAGAATGGAAAACAAATATCAGTGGTGCATTGCTGCCGTTCCCGGTGAAAAGTGGGCTAAAAAGGTATTCCCCGGTGAGAGAGCGTCGGTTGCAGTTGAAAAACTTTGGGAGGCAATTTTATCAACCTCAAGAGTATATGACGACCCCATTCACGAGTGGGAACTTCACAATGCAAATCTTGCAAAAAAATGCGCGTATCTCAACGGCCTTAAGATACGCGAGTTACATTATAAATCAAGCAACGGTACCGACCTTAAGGTCGGACTTATTCCCGAAGCGCTCTTCTGTGCAGGCGGAGAAAAAGCTGCGGGAAGCGGCATTTATTTCAATCCCAACATTCCTTCGGAGGAAACATTTACGTCCCCCAAAAAGGGAGAGGCTGAGGGTATCGTTTATTCCTCTATGCCTCTTTCGTACGGCGGTCAGCTTATCGATAAATTCTGGATGAAGTTTGAAGGAGGCAAGGTAGTTGACGTAGGTGCCGATGCAAACGAAGCCATGCTTCGCGAGATGGTTTCCATGGACGAAGGCGCGGCATATCTCGGTGAGGTAGCTCTCGTTCCCTACTCCTCCCCCATAAGAGAAAGCGGAATTCTGTTCTATAATACGCTTTTTGACGAGAATGCAGCCTGTCATCTTGCCGTTGGACGCGGATTTTCAAACGTTCTGCGCGACTACGAAAAATACAGCGAGGAAGAGGCGCACGAGCTTGGAATCAACGACTCCATAATACACGTTGACTTTATGATTGGAACGAAAGACCTTGACATTACCGCAATATGCGAAGGCGGAAAAGCAGTTAAAATTTTTGAAAACGGAGAATGGGCATTTTAATCCACAACCTTATATACCGCCTCACTTAAAAGCATATCAAGGAAGCGCTTGGCGCATAAAGTGATATGCTTTTTGGGATCGGTAAATATATAGGTATGACGGATATATCCTTCGATTTCTTTCAACACTACGTCATCTGAAAACTGCCCCTGCCACGAAAATGACGGAACGAAACAGAATCCCAGTCCCAGCTCGACACATTTTCTAACGTAAAACGGGTCGTCGCTCTGCATAGCTATTTTCGGAATGAAGCCAAAATCGCGGCATATAGAATTAGTCATATAATAGAGATTACTTTTATCACTCATAGTTACGAATACTTCATCGGAAAGCTTTTTTATGTCTATTTTTTCATCAGCGGCAAACTTGCAGTCTTTTTTCATTGCAAGCTGAAGCGGCTCGGATATCAACAGAGTTTTATTGTATCCCAAAAGACGCTCTTCTCCACTGTCTATTATCATATCAAAATCCTCTGAGGTAGGATCGGTAAAGTGAGTAGTTACGATTTCAACGTCAGGATAAACACGGCGGTATTTTTCAATAACCTCCATAACTATGCGACGGTTTGAATTGATGCAAATTTTAATTTTCCCCCTGCTTTCCACGTCTTTGACGGCGATTAAGGCGTCATCAATCAACGCAAGTGATTTAGAGACACGAGTATAAAACTCACGCCCCTTATCGTTTAGCTGAATACTGTTTGCGCGGCGGAAGAAAAGCTCCAATCCAAGTTCACGTTCAAGCCGCCTTATGCTTTGGGAAATATCCGATGCTGGAACTCCGAATTTTTTTGCCGTTCTGGAAAAATTCTCGCTTACTGCGGCGTCACAAAAATATTTTAATTGCAAAAACTCCATAGACTTACTCCCAAAACCCTTTTCAGTTATTCTTTAACGTTATTATATCACACTTTACCAAAACTTTCAAGTTATAGTACCAAACTTTATTTTATTCTTTACAAATCATCTTGTTTATGCTATTATATAATCGAAATTTTATTATTGGAGGACTAAAATGCCAATTTTAACTGAAAGTCTCGAAATAATTATGATGCTGTGCTTCGGTTCATCCTGGCCCTTCAACGTTGTTAAATCATATAAGGCAAGAACTACCAAGGGCAAGAGCCTTGTTTTCCTTTGTCTTGTAATCGTTGGATATACGGCGGGTATCATAAATAAGGTGATAACCTTTGATCCCACTATGTTTATTAAGTGGCTTTCACTCTCGGTTTATTGCCTTAACGTTATCATGGTCACCATAGACCTGCTTCTTTACATAAGAAACTATAGACTTGATAAGCTTGCAGCTTTAGAAAAGGAGAATTAATATGCGCAGTTTTTACGACATCCAATACGGCCAGCTTAAGCACCCCTTGCAAAAGCTTGATATTCATCTGCCCGACGAGGACGGTGAATTTCCGATTTTTATCTATTTTCACGGTGGCGGACTCAAGGACGGCGACAAGGCGGCAGAGTATCTTTGCGATGCTGCAAAAACAACTGCTAACAACGGAATTGCTTACGTTTCGGTAAATTACAGAATGTATCCCGATGCAAAGTATCCCGAATTTATCGAGGATTGTGCCGAGGCGGTAGCTTGGGTATTCCAAAACATTGAACAATACTGCAAGCCAAACGGAATTTACGTTGGCGGAAGCTCTGCGGGCGGATATCTGTCAATGATGCTCTGCTTTGACAAAAGTTGGCTCGGAAAATACGGAATATCACCCCTTGACATCACAGGATATATTCACGATGCAGGTCAGCCTACGGCGCATTTCACCGTGCTGAAATATAGCGGTATAGACTCAAAGCGTGTAATAATTGACGAAACGGCACCTCTTTATCACATCGGTGTTGATGAAAAATACTCACCCATGCTTTTTATCGTTTCGGATAACGACAGACAAAACAGATACGAGCAGACTATGCTGACCCTCTCGACTCTTAAGCACTTCGGTCATGAGGGCGATGACGTTAAGCTTGTAGTTATGCATGGCAAGCACTGTCAGTATATGCGCGAGTATAACGAAAAAGGTGAAACCATTCTCGGAACTATAATTGCAAAATACATAAAGGAAAACGCATAATTTTTTCTTTATCATGTAATCATCCGATATACCGTGGGTACTGTAATAAAGATAATAACCTTTGAATGTGCAATGTTTATAAAACGGTTCTCTCTTTTTATTGTCTTAACATTATCATACTCACAACCGAATTACTGCTGAAGGCAGTAAAGTTCAAACTCGACAGGATTTCAATTTCAAAGGAGAAGATTAATATGCGTTCATTTTCAGACATTCAGTACGGTAAGCTTAACCATCCTTTACAAAAGCTTGATATCCATCTGCCTGACGAAGGCAACACATTCCCCATCTTTATCTACTTTCACGGCGGTGGGTTGAAAAAAGGAGATAAATCTGCGCAAAGCCTTTACGATGCCGCAAAAACAATGGAAAAAGACGGAATTGCTCTGGTTTCGGTAAATTACAGAATGTATCCCGATGCGAAATATCCTGATTATATCGAGGACTGTGCGGAAGCGGTAGCTTGGATATTCAGCAACATTGAACAATACTGTAAACCAAACGGAATTTACGTTGGCGGAAGCTCTGCCGGCGGATATCTTTCAATGATGCTCTGCTTTGATAAAAGTTGGCTCGGCAAGTACGGAATATCTCCTCTTGACGTTAAAGGGTATATTCACGGTGCAGGACAACCGACAGCGCACTTCGAAGTACTCAACAACAGAGGTATAGACTCGAAACGTGTAATAATCGACGAAACCGCACCTCTTTATCACATCGGTGTTGACGATACCTATTCGCCAATGCTCTTTATTATCTCGGATAACGATATGCAGAACAGATACGAGCAGACGATGCTGACAATCTCAACTCTTAAGCATTTCGGTCACGAAGGTGACAAGGTCAAGCTTATTGTTATGCACGGTAAGCATTGTCAGTATATACGCGAATATGATGAAAACGGAGATTCCATTCTCGGAAAGGTTGTTACCGAGTTTATAAAAGAAAGCTTATAAAGCTTAAAAGACCGACCCTAAAACAAGAGTCGGTCTTTTATCTTTTGGAAAGCTTTAGACAATGTCTTCAAACAATCTATTAACGGTTTTTTGATTTTTCCAACAAAGCTCCACTTGCAGCCGTGTCGTCCGATTATTTCTATTTAGATATAAACATCTGTGTCCAATAGTTTCCACTCTGTACGTAGCCTACACCGATATGAGTGAAGGACTTATTGAGTATATTTGCCCTATGACCAGAGGAGTTCATCCAGCCGTTTACGACCGCTTCGGGAGTAGCGTATCCCTTAGCAATGTTCTCACCCGCGCTTTTATAGGATATGCCGAAGCTCTTCATCATCTGAAACGGTGAGCCGTAGGTGGGACTCGTATGTGAAAAATAGCTTTTATCCTTCATGTCCTGCGATTTATATCTTGCAACTCTAGACAATTGCCAATCTTCCTTAAGCGGCGAAAGCCCGTATCTTGCGCGCTCGACGTTCACGAGCCTTACGACCTCACTCTCGTATTCGCTGACAGAACTATCAAGGGTAGGGATAGTTATTAGTTGCCCCGGATAGATCAGTGCGGGATTTTCAATTTGGGGATTTGCACTTTTCAATTCCGACAGTCCGACTTGATATTTAACGGCGATTTTCCACATTGTGTCGCCCTTTACGACCGTATGAGTTTTTCCCGCGGCACCGGCGTTTACCGAAAAAGCACCAAAAAGCAACGCTGTGCTTATAATGAAGGTTAATATTTTCTTCATTCATTTTCCTCCTTAATTTTGATATATATATATCTTACCATACCCCTCCCCCATTTTCAAATGCAATACTTGCCAATAGGCTCGACCTTGAAGGCGGCGGCGAAAGGCAAAAAAACGAGAAATAACAAGTATGGCAAGGGATAGGACGAATGGGCGCCGTCTGCAAATTGCGGAAAAAAACGGCAGGATGACAAACATTTGCATCCTGCCGTTTAGCTTTATATAAGGTAATTATTTGATTGATAGGTTAATATGGGAAACTGACGCCTTTAATATAATTCTATTGCCATTTATATCTTCGACAAACTCTCTTCCGACAGTAATATCGTCAAGAGTAATTTTGTCCTTTGCACGCCATACAAGCTCAACACTTGATTTTGTGGGGGATGAAAAAGTAATGCTTAAAGTCTTTCCGTCGCTGACAATGTCAACCGTGCCGTATGAGTATCCGATGCCCTTGACTGAAAAAGGCTTATTATACCACTTTTTCGGAAGAGCCGACAGAAGCTGAAGTACTCCGTCACAGACGCGCTCGTATACAAACATCCAGCCAAGCATTATGGGATTCGTTAAAAGCGAGGGTACGCAATCGTGCGCTTTTACCTCACCGTTTACCGTAATCTGTTCATAATACGCCATAAGGTCGGGTCTGCCGTGATGGGCTGTATGCGCGTAAAGCAAAAGCAGATACTTCTCTATTCTTCCGCTTTCAATCAAAAATCTTGCGTAATGAAGGACAGGCCAGTTATCTATCCAAGAGCGGAAGCGCGTCATTCCGAGAATCTCTCCGCCAAGGCTTTCGCGCATCCTTACAATATTATCCGATAGCTCACTCGGCAATAGCATTGAGCAAAGAATTTCCGGATAGTAGCGATAATTTGAATAGGTATTTTCTGTTATATCCTGCTCATCTGTCTCCGGTCCGCGAGTCCTCGCCTTTCCGAAATAGGATCTCTGCTCCTCCTCCGTCAAGGGACGGTAGGTATCCTCACAGTTTGAAAGAGTCAGCGGAGCTGCGGTATATCCGAATCTGAACGGAACGAGAGTTCCGAACCTCGTTTTCCTCTCGCTGTGTTTTTCTATCATAGTCTTTATGTTAGAGGAGAGGATTTCGCTCATACGGGCAAATTTTTCCACATCTTCACCGACAAGCAGACTGCATATGGCGTCAAATCCGCGTATTGCCCAAAGGTTGTTGTTAAGATACACGTTGACGCGCTCGTTCGTGTCGGCCTCAGCGCACATTTTAACAAGCACAATTCCGTCAAACTCCGGGCAGGGCTGACAGTGCGCAAGTATTTCATCGCACATACCCATAAGCTTTTTTCTCTTAAGCCCCGAAACACCGTCAAGTCCAAGAACGGATTTATATTTATTCGCAAGGCATATAAGCATTGCATATTCGGTGGCAGATGCCCCGAAATGAAGACCTGCGCCCTGTCGGTAGCAAATTCTTCCCTCTCTGTTTATTGCGGTGTCCAGCATATGATGGAATATACGCTTTGCCCATTCGCCGCGCCCCATAACGCAAGCCGCTTCAATTGACCAGATATAGTTTGGCGGAAAATTATCGTGAAGCTCCTTGCCGTAGAATTTATGACCGTAATGGGGGTGGTCACCTGTAAAGGTAAGGGCAGAAAACGCCACGGCTCCGCGCGCAACTCTTGAAAGCTCCTCTTCGGGAATTGATATTTCAGCTCCCGATTTGGCAAAATCGACCCAGAACGACACAGTATCACAAAGAGCATCGAGAAAAAGCTCCTCGCAGGGCGGATTTGAATTCATAACATGCTCATCACCCTCGCGCGAAATTGCCGCAACCTTATATTCAACAGTCGCTTCTTCGGGTGAGGAATTCCTATATTTTTTTACCCTTATCCATACAATCGGGTCACGGTCGGTGTCAAAAGGCTCTGTAAAATAAAGGAATTCAAGCGATTCCTCGCCGTCCGTATGTAACGAAATAAGAATCGGATATTCACCGTCAAGAAGCACCTGACGCGGTGTAATACTGCCTAATTTTGAATCAACCGAGGTTGGAGTAAATATCGGTTTTGGTTCTCTGTCTCTGCCGGAAAGCTGCGGAAATACCGTTCCGTCCGTGTTTACGGTTACACCCGCCCATGACGACGGCCCCGAAAGAAAAGAAAACGCTTTTTCTGTAATTTTCGGAAAAACACGCTTGACCTCTGAATACTCGGGGTCACCGTATTTTGTAAGAGCCTCGCCGAGAATATCTCTGCCCGATGCTAAAATTTCCTCTGCGGTATGACCGAGATAAAGCTCTCTGTCTTCCTCCGATTCGTCGGATACGTCGTATAGCAAAAGCTCCTTATCGACTCCGTCATAACAAAGCTTAAAGGAAAATTTTCCCGAATCAAAGCACTCCGAAAGGCGTGCGCCCGACGGTTTTATATAGGTAAAAATATTTTTCATTTTTATTTCTCCCTAATGACAGGTTATCTGAATTCATTATACATTTATAAGCGCGAAAATTCAAGAGAAAATAGAACATTAATTTGTATTTTCGTTCTCTTTTCGGTCAGTTTTAAAAATCGGCAGAACCATTTTGCAGTTCTGCCGAAATTATATCATTTATTATTCTCCGTCAAGACAGTTGGTGACGTTCCAGGTCTTATAAAGCTCGCACCACACGTCGTTATGAGCCTCACAGTTAAGAAGCTGAGCAAAGAGCTTCGTGTCGGTTTCGGTTGACTCGTCAAGTCCTGCCTTTGCGATTCCGTCTATATAAAGCTCCTTGTTTTCGATGCAGAAATTATGCCACTCGTCAAGCCATACGCCGTTATGAAGATTAATATTTCTTGCTTCAAAGGCGGACATAATTTCCTTGCCGTCATCGCCCTTGGCAATCTCAATACCGTTGTCGGTTTCCTTGAGCGGAACAAATTCAATCTCTCCGCTTTTAGTATCGTACTTAACTGCAAGTGAGGTATGCCAACACTCCATATCTATGGTATAGAGAAAATGGAAATTGCCCTGACCGTAGAGTATGTGCGTATCACCGAATTTTTCATACGCACCTATGCAATGGCTGTGCTGACACAAAACGACGTCGGCGCCGCAATCCGCCATAGCGCGACAAACCTTTCTGAGTCTTGGCGACGGATATCTTGAAAATTCCTTACCACCGTGGTAGCAAACGATAACTCTGTCAGCCACCTTCTTTGCTTTGATAATGTCGCCAAAGGTATCGTATTCGAAGGTACGCGAGCCCATGCGATTTTCAAGCGCACCAGAAAACTCGTGCTCGCAAACAGCGATTACACATATTTTCTCACCGTTCTTTTCATAAAAATAATTCTTTCTTGATTTTCCGTAATCGTCACCGAAGCCCGTATAATCAAGTCCGACGGAATTGAGAACCGCTATCGTATCCTTTGCGCCATCAATACCGTAATCAAAGATATGGTTATTGCTGAGGCCGCAGACCGAAACACCAAGCTCCTTTAAAATTTCAGCCGTTTCGGAAGGTGCCTTAAGGTGCGGTCCAAATTTTTTTATTTTTGTATCCGCTTCGGTCAATGCGCATTCGAGATTTACAAAGCAAAACTCACTTTCCTTCATCATCGGCACAACGTCCGAAAAGAGTGTGTCTATATCCTTTTTTCTGAACGAATCCGCCGTAACAACAGACGGACAAACGTCACCCAAAAGCAAAGTCTTCATTTTAATTACTCCATGTTTTTTATTATATTTTATAACATTTTCAGACACAAACCAACGGCAAATATAATTATTTTTAGCACTTTACAATTTTCTTTTAGTTATTTGCCGTCTATACAGTTTGTATAATTCCAGGACTTGAAGATTTCGCGCAACACATCTTGATGAGCTTCGCAATCTATGTAATGGCCGAGAGCCGCATCCTGATCAGGTGTGCTTCCGGGAACGCAAACCTTTGCTATATGAGAGCAATACTGCTCTCTAATCTTTTCGCAAAACTCAAGCCAGCCCTTTTTCCATTCGCCATTCTTAAGCTCTTCGTTACGCTTTCTGAAGCATTCGAGAATATCTCTCTTATCCTCGCCCTCAGCAAGAGAGATACCGTTGCTTAAAACTCTCGTGGGCACGAAATTGATTTCGTGAGATTTCGTATCGTATTCGACAACAAAGCCAGTGTACCAGCCCTCTTTGTCTGTAAGTCCAAGGAAATGGAAGTTGCCCTGTCCGTAAAGGATATGGCAGCCATTAAACTCCTCATAGCAGCCGATGCAATGCGTATGCTGACAAAGAACGACGTCAGCACCCGCCTTTGCCATAGCATGACACACCTTCATAAGTCTCGGAGAGGGATATCTGCAATATTCCTTACCGCCGTGATATGCAACAATGACTCTGTCCGCATTCTTCTTAGCCTCGCGGATATCGTCAATAGTGTCAAACTCGTCAAAGGGTCTTGCACCCATTCTGTTCTCAATTGCATAGGAATACTCGTGTTCACATACGGCAATTATACAAATTTTCTCTCCGTTCTTTTCATAATAATAATTTTTTCTTGAATCCTCGTAGTTATCACCCCAGCCGGTATAATCGAGTCCTGCAGCGTCAAGAGCTGCTTTGGTATCCTCGTGGCCCTTTATTCCAAGGTCAAAGGTGTGGTTATTACTGAGTCCACAGACGGTAACGCCAAGCTCCTTAAGAATCTCGGCGGTTTCAACGGGCGCGCTGAGAGGAGGACCAAACTTCTTTATTGACTGAGTTTCCTCGGTGATAGCGCATTCAAGGTTTACGAAGGTAAACTCGCTTTTAAGCATCAGATCCTTGACATTTGTAAAAAGTGTGTCAACTTCCTTTTTTCTAAAAAGCTCCTTTGATGTTTTTGAGGGCGAAACGTCGCCTATAAGCAATGTTTTCATAATTATATCTCCTTAATTTTATTTACAATTTGTTTGATTCCATGTCGGAAAAAGCTCACGCCATACGTCCGTATGAGCCTCGCAATCGAGCATATGTCCGAACATTGCATTTTCAACCTCGGTCGATTCGGGCATACACGCCTTTGCTATTGCGCTCTCGTATCTGTCCTTAATGCTCATACAAAATTCATGCCAGCCGTCCTTCCATTCTCCGCTTTCGAGCATCTTATTGCGCGTCTCAAACTCGGAAAGTATTTTGCACTTATCCTCACCCTTTGCAAGAGCAATTCCGTCGTCGGTCGTTCTTATGGGTGTGAAAGATATTTCATTCGTTTTGGTATCGTATTCTACCGTCAGCTCGCTATACCAGCTTTCGTGAGGATCGGGATCGAGAAAGTGGAAATTGCCCTGTCCGTAAAGGATGTGGGAATTCATATATTTTTCATAACAACCGATACAGTGGCTATGCTGACAGAGAACGAGGTCGGCGCCGCATCTCACCATTGCTCTGCAAAGGCGGATAAGTCTTGGCGAGGGATACTGCGAAAACTCCTTGCCGCCATGGTAAAGGACGATTACTCTGTCGGCGGTCTTTTTAGCTTCGCGGATGTCCTCCATCGTGTCGTACTCGTCATAGGGTCTCGCGCCCATTCTGTCAGAGAGCGCGTAGGAATACTCATGCTCGCATACGGCTATTACGCAGATTTTCTCTTCGTTCTTTTCAAAGACGTAATTTTTACGCGAATCCTCATAGTTTTCACCAAAGCCGGTGTATGCGATTCCGACACCGTCCAAAGCGGCTAACGTATCCTTTATACCTTTTATTCCAAAATCAAAGGTGTGGTTATTGCTGAGTCCGCAAAGATTCACACCGATGCTTTTAAGCACGTCTGCCGTTTCCTTCGGCGCTGCAAGAGCCGGTCCGAATTTTTTGATTTTTTCCGTTGAATCGGTGATTGCGCATTCAAGGTTCGCGCATACAAAATCTTTATTTTGCATAACTGAAAGCGTGTCACCGAATATGCTGTCAAGGTCTTTAGTCTTAAAAAGATTTATTCCTTTTTTGCACGGACATATATCGCCAAGAAACAGTGTTTTCATAAAAACTCTCCTCTTATATTTTTTTAATCTTGACATTTTGAGCACTTTACGATAATATTATAATAGATGCAATGGGATTTGTCAATGAAATATATTATTTAATAGACTGTTTTTTTGCACTATTTTAAGGAGAACTATGAGCGCGTATATAGTAAAGGAGCTTCTGCACTACTGCAACGTACACCTTAAGGGTACGTCGAAAATCGTAAAAAGCTGTATTAATTATTACGATTTCACCTTTATGCTTAAGGGAACGATGACCTACGTTGTTAACGGCAAATCGTATACTCTGTCGGAAAACGATGCAATACTTATCAAGCCCGGCTCAATGAGAGAGAGGCTTCTGACAAAAGAGCCGATAAAATACGTAAGCTATAATTTTACCGTTTACGATGATGGCGTTATGCCGAAGCAGACATACCTCAAGGATATTATTTCGCACGATATAAAAAGCCTTGTTTCTATATTCTCGGCAAGCCACGTATCAGACATTTACGCCTCGCGCGAAAAGGTGATGAACCTTCTTAACTACATTCTTCTTGAAATAAAGGATATTCTCGATTTTGACAGCAACAACAAGCACATAATCGAAATTATAAAGTACATAAACGAGCATATATCCGAGCCTATAACCCTTTCAACGATAAGCGAGAGCATAAATCTGTCAAAGGAATACACCTCGCATATTTTCAAAAAGGAAACCGGAAAAACAATAACCGATTACATTAACGAACGAAAGCTGATTATAGCCAAGGAGATGATCTTGTCAACGAATTATCCCCTCACCTATATTTCAGACAGAATGGGTTACGAAAATTACAGCTATTTTTCAAAGGTCTTTAAAAAGCAATTTGACACAACGCCGAGAAAATTAAGAAAAAATAATACCAAATAAAAAAACGGGGCTGTCTCATTAAGAATTCAAATAAATCAAGACAAAAACACGAAAAACACGGTCAGAATTGTAGTTTTAGCGAATTCTTAATGAGAACAGAACCTCGGGGCGAACGAATTTGGAGCAGAAATCCTTGG
>SVRU01000057.1 GCA_015064665.1 Oscillospiraceae bacterium | reverse complement strand
GGCATTTGCACCAATGAGTTAACGGGGCCCGATGCAATCATTGGTGCAAATGCCTGTACGTAGCTCTCAGCACCGAGTCTGCCCATCTCGGCAAGGAACATACCCTCAACCTCGCGCTCGGTCATACCCGCTTTGATTTTCGGAATTACGTTCTTGAAGGTTTCGGAAACCATGTTCCAGTTTTTAGTCATAAGCTCTATTTCGGCAGAGCTCTTCATCATTCTCTGCTCGTAGTGAATGTCATCCATATCAACGATTTCCGCATCGGAGAACACTCGGCGAAGTTTATCCATAATAATCGAGGGGAAAATCAGTCTGCCGATAAAGCCAACCTTCTTTATTCCGGGGTTTTCTGCCTTGACCTGCTTGAACAAATCCTCAAAATCGAGCTGACCCTCGGTATCATATACAAATCCGCTCACCTCTCCGATTTCGGGAAGAATAGCAATACGGGAATTCGGAAGATCGTTTTTGAGCTGACAGTCGTCGTATGATGCCTGACCCGTGCAAACGATAACCTCACCCGCCTTCGGAATAACGATAGCTGAGCTTTCATTTGTGGGTGCAAATCCGCAGTAATAGCGAACTATTGCTATTTCAAGCAAATTCGAGAATCCAACTACCACGTCGACACCAATCTCAGCCATTTTCTCGCGAAGCGCGTTTACTCTCTGTAAATATTCCTGTCCTTCAATCTTCATATCATTATCTCCTTAAAATTAAATTCTTACGCAATCAAAGCCCATCTTTTCGGCAAACGCCTCAATCTCTGCGGAGAAGTCGCCGACACCGAGAGCGCTGTGGTGTCCCGGTCCCTGTACGCACCAATCGTTGAAAAACTCCGGTATGGGCTTAGACACACGGACACGGCAATTGGGGTTGCCGATATTAAGAATATCTCCGCTAATAACCTCACCGACGGTGTAAATCAGCTTGTAGGTCTTATCTGTGCCGAACTGAGTAAGGTTAAGCAGTGTGCAAGGTCCTTTTCTCATATCAAAGTCTATTCCGAGACCCTCTCCCGTCTTGCCGTGATGAACGGTAAGATTCTGAAGAATGGGCTTATCGCTTGCAACGCTGATATTGCTCGGACCGTCGTGGCCAACCATGATAAAGTTTTCGTCAAAGTCGCAGGAGAAGAACTCCATAAACATACCGCCGCCGCCAAAGTAATTAAGTATTTTCATAGCCATTGCGGTCTTTATGTCGCCCTCGGTAACACCGGGAATATCAAGTGCTGCAAGGCGGGACACTGCAAGCGCAGACTGAGCGCGAAGCTCGGTCATATAAGGCTTCTGTCCCCACCAGTAAAACCCGAAAGCGTCAATGTTATACTTTCTGATAATCTTATCAAAAGCAACGGCGATCTTTGCGGACTCACGCATGTGCTCGTTGGTAACCGTCGCGTCAACGCGGTAAGCATCGCGGAATTCCTTATACATTTCTTCAAGCTCGGAGTCGGTTACGGTTTTGTAAGCCTCTTCGATTTCCTCGACTTCGGGACGGCAAAGAAGTCTGCCGGTAATCTTAAGAATGCGATGCTCGTCGGTGGGCATATCGCACATATTCGTGTAGGTGTTGCCGATAACGGCAAAGCGGCACTTCGCGAATGCCGTGGCAGCTGCTGCACCAAGGCAGGCGTGGCGGATTTCGTCCCAGAATTCACGCTGAGCAAAGTAGCCCGTGATGACCTTAAACTTTTTACCCTGTGATACCATAGCCGCCGAATACTCGGGAATACAGCAGGGTCCCTCATGATAGAGGTAATCCTCGGTATCAGCGTTCTTGTAGTCGTAAGAGGAATCGACATGACCGTTGATAAGACGGATAGGCACGTCAAGCGCACGTATCGTCGGAGTTATCATAGCTCCCGTGGTATATCCGAATGGAAATATGAGCAGAATATCCACGTTCTGCGCCTTAAGATATTCAGCCGCTTCGGCAGCACGCTCGTCGTTGTCTACAAGACCGGGTGAGACGACCTCTCCAATTTCGGAAAGCCCCTCTACAAGACGGTCGTACATAGCAAGGCCTCTTTCTCTGAGTCTCGGATACTGCTCCCAATAAATCTGAAGACCCGTGGGCAAAAGACCGATTCTGGGTGTTACTTTTGGTTCAAGCTTTGACATTTTATATTTCTCCTTATTCCGGACGGCCTACGGTCGCAAGAATCCGCAAGGCATTGTCCCTTAAAATCAATTTCTTTTCTTCATCGGTAATTTTTGCACCGATGACGCAGCCCATTTGGAAATTATGTGTCTGCATAGGTGCATCTGTACCGAAGATTACCTGCTTTGCACCGACCTCGCGCACCATTTTCTCAACGACTCCGTTAAGTCGGCAGGTATCGCATAAATCGAGATACGCATTCGGATATTTTTTCGCTATCGCTATCGCATCGTCCACCTGCCCCTGAATCGAGTGACCCATAATAAAGGTGATATTTGGATACCGTTCAAGAACACCGATGACCTTATCGGCGGAATTACAGCTTTCACCGTTCATAGATACGCCCCAGGTGTGTGAAAGAACGAGCATGTGATACTCGTTTGCAAGCTCGAGCGCAGGAGCATAAACGAGATCTGTAAGTGCTGTTCTGTGATAATCCGGCAAAAATTTCAGACCGACAAATCCGGGATTTTCGCGAAATGCCTTTTTAATTTCCGAAACGTCGTATCCGACCACAGGATTCACACAGTAATATCCCTTAAATCTGTCGGGATAGCGTCGCATTGCATCGGTGATAAGTCCGCCGACCTTCTCGCCTCCGAATAAATCCTCGCACGGAGCGCACACGACGAAATCCACGTTGCAGTCATCCATCGCCCTGACCATGCCGTCGGCATCGTGATCCGGATAGTAAAGACAGTATTCAAGTCCCATATGAGTATGGAAATCTATCGGTTTGTAATCAAGCTTCCATTTAATCATAGCTTTACCTCGCTGAGAAGACGCTCTATATTACGGTGAGCGATGTTTTCGCGATCCTCGTCGCTTATCTTTGCTTGCATTAGCGTGTATATGCTTCCCGCCATTGCATTTGTGGGAAAATTCGAGCCGTAAAGTATTCGTTCACTGCCGAATTTGTTCGAGACCTCCTCAATTCCCCGAAGCTGACTGAAATCGCCCGTTTCAAAGTAGAAGTTCGGATAGCGGCGCAAAAGCGGCCACACGAGCCTTGCGCTTGGCCACCAGCCGATATTCGACATAATGACGGTAAGATTCGGGAACTCCCGAAGCACGTTATATATCATCTCAAAGCCAAACATAGGCGAAAGGTAAAGAGGTATCTTCAATTCCGAAAGCATACCCAGCTGCTCGCCCATAGTCACGTCGCAGAGAATATATCTGTCCTGCTCGGGATAGGCGCGAAGCGTTTTGACTCGGTTTTTTTTCATTTCGTCAAAGAAAATATTCGGTGAGTATTCGCTGTCGGTAATGTCGGGAAGAATGACCCAGGACGGAGAAAGCCTCTCCTCGTATCCCCGTATACCGTCGATAAGCTTTTTATTGCCCACGGTGGCATCGTGGTCGTACTGAGCTCTGTGCCATACTACCGCCTTTTCAATGCCAACCCGATCCATTTCCGCAACGAGCTCGCCCGCAGTCTTTGCAATATCGACCTTTTCCATTACGATAAAATTTTCGTGGTTAACGCACTCGTGATTGACCATATCCATGCCGAAGCAGGCATTGCTGTCAAATAATTTCATATAAACTCCTCCAAAAACTTAACACGCGTCGCTGCCGAACAAAAATCTTTTCGGATTCTCATAAACTATTTTACGAATGTCATCTTCCGAAATACCGTACATGCGCATCATGGGAACGAAATATTTAAACGCGTGATCGTATCCCGTTCCGCCGTAGTGATGAAGGCTCGCCTTAAGACAGAGGTCGTTTGCAATAAGAAGTCTGTCGCCGTATCCCTCGCTTATAAGCTCCTTTAGTTTATGTACGCGCGCAACGTCGGTTTCAAACGGGCCGCCCGCAAACGCGCCCGCCTGCGGCTCGAAGAAAAATTCCTTGCTGAGATTATCAAACTCAAGATAAATACCGAGGTCAAGAACCGAGCGCATATATTCGTCGTCAAAGGTTACGTCAAGGTGGCAGATGCAGATATTCTCGGGCTTTACGCCGTCCGAAATAAGCATTTTTACAGCGTCGTACGCTACGCGGTTCCAAGGATACGTGTGCAGATATATCGGAAGGTCGGTTGCAACGCTTGCAATAGCCGCGGCGCGCAGGGATTTTTCCTCTATAGGATATATTTTCTCACTGACTCCTATCTCGCCGATAACGCCCGGCTTGATACCCGTGTCGCAATGTCCGCGCCGAATCTCCTCTATCATCCACGCGGCAATCTCCTCGGCGGTCATATCCTCGTACATCTTGGGAAGCGCGTCGTGAACGAAAAGCCCCGTTCCGCAAATTACGTTGAGATCGGTCCTTTTTGCAAATTCCTTCATCTTCATCATATTGCGACCGACGCCTACGCTCGTTACGTCTACCAGCAGATTACAACCGTAATCCGCAAGACATGCAGTCTCACGAAGAGCAAGGTCCACGTCCTCAAGCGTAAGGTTTTTGGCAACGACGTACGGATTGCGGTGAAGCAATCCCAGATTTTCCATTGTGATATCACTGTAAAACAGTTCCCTTTCCGCATCGGTCACCGGCTCTACCGCCTCGTGAGACATATCGATAAAAATATGCTCGTGAGGGCATATCAAATTAGCCTCGTCAGCCGATATGACACCGCGCACCGTGTTTAATTTTCTCATATCAAGATCCTTCCGTATTTATTAATTTTGCATTGTGAACATATAAAACGCATCTTGTGTGAGCGTTCACACAAGCGCCCCAAAAAAACGCCTCTTCACTTAAATCAACAGATTTAAAACCGAAAAAATTCGACCGAACGAGGTGATATGATACAAAATGTGTGAGCGTTCACACATTCTACCAATAAAATTTTACCATTTTTTTATGCAAATGTCAATAGGCAGCGGATATTTTTTTATTCCAATACCGTCAAAATATAAGAACTCTCCGAAACCCGATTTTTCGGATTTCGGAGAAAATATGTAAAAACCAGAGCTTACGTCGTCTCGCCCACGAGCAAACGCGGCTTAAGAACAACGTTTCTCGGCGGCTCTCCCTTTTCTATCTGTTCAATAAGGATTTCGGCTGCAAGACGGCCCATTTCGTAGCGCGGCTGCTCAATAGTAGTTATCTGCGGATGCACCGCCTTTATCATATCAAGTCCGTCGTGACCGATAATCGCAATATCTTCGGGCACTTTTACCCCGCGCTCCTGAAGGCGCTTATAAACCGTCAGCGCCATAACGTCGTCCTCGCAGTAAACGGCGGTAATGGGCTCCTTTTCGGAAAGAATTTTATCGACGATGCCGTGCGACAGCTCTTCGGCAATATCAAGATCTCCGTTGCACAGAAAATATCCCGCCGCGTCGAGCCCGCGCTCCCTAAGCGCATCTGCAAAGCCCGCAGTACGTTGCTGCCAGATGCGGAACTGAAAGCTATCCTTATAGCGCGTATGAGCGCCGCTCTGCTCCGGGGACAGCACTCCGTGAATACAGCCGATACGGCGATGGCCCCGCTCATACAAATGCTCTGCCGCCATCCGTCCGCCCGCGTAGTTATCGGTATTTATACAGGAAACGCCGGGAAGGTCGTACTCGTTATCAAGCAATACGCACTGAATGCCCGCCGCCTCAAGCTCGCCTATCTGCTCCCCCGTAACCGCAAGGTGATGAAAAACCGCGCCCCCGATGCAAATCTCCTGGAACATATTGAAATAGTCCCGCTGTCTTTCAGCCGAGTGAACGTCACACATCATGCTCGTATATCTTCCGTGATAGGCGATGGACTCAAATCCCTGCTTTACAAGATTGTGAAATGGGTCGGATATATCTATCATAACGTAGGCGAGAATCGAGGTGCGCTTGGTAACCAACGCTTTCGCGAGAATATTCGGCTTGTAATTCAGCTCTTTTACCGCCGCCTCTACACGCGCTCTCGCCTCAGCGCTTACATATCCCTTTTTATTTATAACACGCGACACCGTCATTCGTGAAACCCCGGCGCGCTTGGCAACGTCCTCAATGGTAATCAAAACATATCCCCCTTCCCTACGGTTTGCTTTTAAGATATGTTATCATATTTTTTCAAAAAAGTCAACACGGGTATTCATCATTTGCTTTAATTTTGCGTTACGGGACGTCGAGGCAGCGTCACCTAAAAGCATTCTAAAAAGCCGAGTCCTATCTCAGCCGTAAAAAAACCCGCACCGGAAGTGTTAGCAAAAGACTTCCGATACGAGTTCCTTAATTTTTAATTTTAAGCCTTCATTATTGCCTTTATCTTGTTCACTGCGTCGGTGAATGCAAGCTCGGGCGTTTCGTACTTGTAGGGGTTATCAAATCCCTTACCCACAAGGGAATTAAGTCCCGAGAAGGTCTGAAGATGCGGCTCAAGGGTTATAAAGAAATCGTTATTTGCATAGGCGCTGTGAGCATCTATAAGCTCGGCAATCTGCCCTTCGCCGCATCCGGGAGGAACTATTGCGCCCGCGGAAAGCGAATCTTTTATGTGGAAATATTCAATATATTCCTTTAAAAGCTCGTATGCATCCGGATATGGCTTGAAATTTTCAAGCATAAAGTTGCCCATATCGAAAACGCATTTCATCTCGCCGCCGAAATAATCGAGAATTTCACGGCACGCCTTGGGGCTTTCACCGTAAATCTTCGCCTCGTTTTCGTGGCAGAGGGTTACGCCGTACTTTGATGCGAGCTTCACCATTCTCTCAAGCGAGGAAAATACTATCGACTTGTTTTCTTCCTTGCTTTTTTTCTCGTCAAGATAGAATGAAAACATTCTGATGTTCTTTGCTTCAAGCTCATTTGCAATTTTAAAAACCCTCTCCGCCTTTGCCATTTCGGCATCCATGTCGTCAGCCGTGTTAATTTTCCCGAGAGGAGAGCCTATCGCGCTTACGCGGATATTCTTTGCGGAAAGTTTGTTCTTAACGGTCTTAACCTCTTCATCGGTAAGCGCGGCAACGTTCGTTCCGTTAACGAATCGAAGCTCTATAAAATCTATACCGAAGCTATTGAGTCCTTCAAGCTGACCGTCAAAGTCGGTCTTATATTCGTCGGCAAATGCCGATAAAATTGGTCTTGCCATATTTCCTCCTTATACCTTATATTTTTGGACAGCGACCTCTTCGCCGCTTTCAAGAGATTTTGATATTGCGTCAATAATGAACACCGAGGAGATAAAATCGTCGTAGCTTACAGTCTGAGCCTCTCCGTTCATGAGCGCATCGAACTCCGAAAACTCACGCTCAAACATATATGAGGAAACCTTAACTACCTCACCCTCAGAGCCGCCCTCGGAAAATCTTGCGGCATAATATTTGAAGCTGTGGTCTGTGAAAATTCCCACAACGTCATAACTGTCATATCTGAAAACTACGGTTACCTGGCGGTCAACTCTGAACGCCTTAAGAGATTTAGGATATTTTCCGTAAATCGTACAAACCATTTCTACAAGGTGAGGTGCGTAAAAATAAATTCCGCTGTGAGGGCTGTCGGACTTGAGAGGTGCTCTTACCACACCGCCCATGGTCTTGCCGTCTTTTTCGGCAAGAACGCTCTCGCGCTGTGCAATAACAGTATCGGCATGGCAGAGCGACGAGCCGCCGCAAATTCTGATACCGCCGTCACGAAGAGCTCTCATAAACTCAACCGCCTCGTCGGGATCTGCCGTAATAGGCTTGTCGATAAACATGGGAATACCGCTTTCAATATAAGGCTTTGCATATTCATAATGATACTTTCCGTCACGCGCGGTGATGATAAGACCGTCTATCTTGCCGACCGCTGCATCATAAGAATCTAACACGGGTACGCCGAACTCTTCACGAAGAGCCTTTGATGCCTCTTCGTCTATACTATGTACTCCGACTACCTCATAATTTGCATATGCGGGATTTTCCTTTATCTGCTTAAGGAAATTATTTGCGTGCGAATTTTCGCAACCGAGTATAGCAATTCTTTTCATCTTTACACCTTTATACCTCGTATTTTCGAAGAGTAACTTCCTCGCCGCACTCAAGCGATCTTGCTATTGCGTCAATAACGAACACCGAGGATATAAAGTCGTCGTAGCTTATATGCTGCGCATCTCCGTTCATGAGCGCGTCAAACTCCGAAAACTCGCGCTTAAACCATTTGAGCGAGCCCACGATTACTCCGCCCTCCGAGCCGCCCTCGGAAAATCTTGCAGCAAAGTATTTGTAAGCGTGCTCGGTGAAAATGCCGACAACGTCATAGCTTTCATATCTGAAAACCACCGTTTTCTGATTTTCCACCGCGTAAGCCTTTACCGATTTCGGATATCTGCCGAACACCACCGAAAGCATCTCAACGAGGTGAGCCGCGTAAAAATATATTCCGCTGTGAGGGCTGTCGGACTGCAGGGGCGCTCTTACGACGCCTCCCATGGTCTTGCCGTCCTTTTCGGTAAGAACGCTCTCGCGAAGAGCGATTATCTCATCAGCCTGACCGAGCGAGGAGCCGCCGCAGATTCTGATACCGCCGTCACGGAGAACTCTCATAAACTCCACTGCCTCGTCGGGATCTGCCGTAATGGGCTTGTCAATAAACATGGGAATGCCGCTTGCGATATAGGGCTTCGCATACTCGTAGTGATACTTTCCGTCACGCGCGGTGATGATAAGACCGTCAACCTTGCCGACCGCGGCGTCGTAGGAATCTAACACGGGTACGCCGAACTCATCAGAGAGCTTCTTTGCCGCTTCGTCCTCGTTGCTGTATATACCGACAACCTCGTAATCGGAATACGCGGGGTTATCTCTTATTTCAGCAAGGAATTTATTTGCGTGCGAATTTTCGCAACCCAGAATAGCAACTCTTTTCATTTTAGTTACCTCTTATTAAAATTAAAATTTGAGTTCAAGGGGATTCTGTGCATGAACCTCTGCTATAACCTTGATAACCTCTGCCGCCATTTCGGGAGTTACCGTCATAGGCTTGCCCTCGGTAATCTTGTAGTAAAGCTGCTCGTAAAGTCTTGCTGTTCCCGCATTGAATGCGGTTCCGTCAAACTCACCCTCTTCAACGTGCTTCTTAAGCTCCTCCGTACAGTAAATGGGCTTGCCCTCTGCATCCTTGAGGAATCCTTCGATTACTGGCATCTCTGGGTTTTCGCCGTCAACTATATAGGTCATTTCATATTTCTGAGTGTTGCACTTAAACGTGCCGCGACTGCCCTGAATCTTAACGTTAAAGGGAGAGTAGGCATCGATAGATGAAACCTCAACGTCAACAACGGGCTTGCCGGGTGCCGTAAGGATAACTTTTGCAAAATCGTCACCGTCTCCGCTCGTAAGTCCTCTGTCAAGCTTAGAATAAGCAACTCTTACGTTCTCGTCAAAATCAAGGAATCCGAGCGCAATACCAACGGGGTGAGGACCTGTGTTATAAAGACCGCCCGCGCAATTCTTCAAAAGAGTCTGCCAGTCCCAACGTCTTGCAAAACCGTTGAATCTTATGGTTACCTCCTTGATATCTCCAAGCTTTCCGCTTGCGATAACATCTTTTGCAAATAAGTAGTAGGGAGCGAGGAATGTCTGCTGAAAAACCGCGAGAACAACACCCTTTTCCTCCGCAGCCTTTATTTGAGTCTGGCACTCAAGCTTCGTCTGACCGAAGGGCTTTTCAACAAGCACGTTGAAGCCGTGGTTGATAAGGTCAAGCGTTATGGGATAGTGCATCTGAGAATAGGTCGCGTTTACGACAAGGTCGATATCCTTAAGTCCAAAAAGCTCCTCGTAGGTTGCAAAAGCCTTGCATCCCTCAAAATCCCTCTCTGCCGCCTCTCTTCTGAATTCATCAGCATCAACGGCGTATTTTACGTTGAAAAGTGTGTTGGCTTCGCTGAGAAAGAATTTTCCGTGAATATTTCTTCCGCTTCTGCCCTGACCGATTATTGCTACGTTCAGTTTTTTCATAGAGTGGTTCTCCTTTGAATTTTAATTCTACTCAAATTATATAATATATTATTTGCATAGTAAATATCAAAAAATGTACAAACCTATTGCATTTTATGAACCGTCATGATATAATACGGTATATATGATGCGCGCGCAAAAAAACAAAGCGGAAAATCCCGTTACTTCGCCTCTCACACTCGCAGAACTCTTTAAATTATAGGAAAGGACCGAAATTACATGTCTAAAGAGATATTCGTACACGCGGTCGATAATCTGAGATATAATTACTATTCGAAAAAGGATCCGATTCCGGGTTTTTCGGGTCACTCGCATAACGCCTACGAATTTCTTTACTTTTTGAGCGGCGATGCCACCTACGTGATCGAGGACAAAAAATACAAGCTTCGGCCGGGCGACCTTATAATTACGCGCCCCTCAAAATATCATTTTATACAGATCGACTCGCACGCCGTCTACGAGCGGCACGACCTGCTTTTCGACCACAAAAGGCTGGGAATAAACATGCATCTGCTCCCCGACGGGCTTGACGTCGTAAACGTCGAGAGCGGCAGTATCATAGACGAACTGTTTAAAAAATTCGGTTTTTATACCGAAAACTTTGCCGAAGACTTCTATATAGATATATTTAAGCTGTTGATTCAGGAAATGATATACAATCTTTCGATTGCGGATCAGACGAAAGAAAACGACTTCTCCGTCGTTAATCCAATACTCTCAAAGGCGCTTGCATATATCGGAGAAAATCTCTTTTCCATAAAGGATATATCCGAGGTCGCTCAGGCGGTTTTTGTAACGGACAGCTACCTTTTCAGACTTTTCAAGCAGGAGCTTTTCAAAACGCCGAAGAAATATATTACCGAAAAGCGTTTGCTAAGTGCGCAAAAGCAGCTGCGCAAGGGCATAAAGCCCATCGACGTTGCAGAGGCGTGCGGATTTGACGACTATACCACCTTTTACCGAAACTACACCGAGCACTTCGGAAAAAAGCCGTCGGAGGAGGCGTAAAGTATTTTTTGGAAAATTGTTTTTTTGGATTGACAAATTCATTTCCTTACTGTATAATTAAGGTACAGCTTTTACATAACTGACGGAAATCGCGGACTACCGCGGGGGAATGTAGAAGTTTTTACGCCGACCGTCTGGGCAAATCAGTTTCAAGCTGACTTGCCCTTTTTGTTTTTTAAGAAATCAAATCGGTGAGTCAAAAAGTTGAAAAGGAGATTTTTATGACACACGAAAATTGGCGCGGTTTTACCGCGGGCGTATGGCAGGACGAAATAAACGTCCGTGATTTTATTCAGAAAAACTATAAGGAATACAAGGGCGGCTCGGAATTTCTTGCGGGCGCAACCGAAAGAACCAAGACCCTTATGGCAAGGCTTGAGGCGCTGTTCAAGCTTGAAAGACAGTTTGGCGGAGTGCTTGATATTGACACGGATACGGTTTCCTCACTCACAAGCTACACCCCCGGATATCTTGATAAGGAAAACGAGCTTATCGTAGGTCTTCAGACCAACCGCCCGTTGAAAAGAGGAGTTAACCCCTTTGGCGGCATAAGAATGGCGCGCCAGGCGTGCGAGGCTTACGGCTATAAGCTCGGGCGGAAGATAGAAGAGGAATTCACCTATCGCACAACGCACAACGACGGAGTTTTCCGTGTTTACACCGATGAGATGCGCGCGGCAAGAAGGTGCCACGTCATAACCGGACTTCCCGATGCGTACGGCAGAGGAAGAATTATCGGCGACTACCGCAGAGTTGCTCTTTACGGAGTAGATAAGCTTATAGAGGAAAAGAAAAAAGATAAGGCAAATCTCAGAAACGCGGATTTTGATGCAGAGATTATCCGTATTAATGAAGAGCTTTTCAGACAGATATCCTTCCTCGGATATCTTAAAGAAATGGCGGCAATGTACGGCTTTGACATCTCCGCTCCCGCAAAGAACGCAAGGGAGGCTATTCAATGGACCTATTTCGGATACCTCGGAGCGATAAAGGAGCAGAACGGCGCGGCAATGTCGCTCGGAAGAGTGTCAACCTTCTTTGATATTTATATTGAGCGGGATATTGAAAACGGCACCCTCACCGAAGAGGGAGCGCAGGAGCTTATGGACGATTTCGTAATGAAGCTTCGCATGGCGCGCCATCTCAGAACACCCGAATACAACGAGCTTTTCGGCGGCGACCCGATGTGGATAACCGAATCGCTCGGCGGTATGGGCGAGGACGGAAGAACCCTCGTTACCAAAAACACGTTCCGTATGCTCAACACGCTCTATACCCTTGGCTCATCTCCCGAGCCCAACCTCACGGTGCTTTGGTCGCCTGCCCTGCCCGACGGATTCAAGAGATTCTGCGCCAAGGTGTCGGCTGACACAGACTCAATCCAGTACGAGAGCGACGAGCTGATGCGCAAGCTTCACGGCGACGACTACGCTATCGCCTGCTGTGTTTCGGCTATGACCGTCGGCAAGCAGATGCAATTTTTCGGAGCGCGCGCAAATCTGCCGAAGCTTCTTCTTATAGCTATAAACGGCGGTTACGACACGACGAGCGGTATGCATATCGGACCGCAGATGCCGCCGCTTTCGGACGGTGCGCTTGACTATAACGAGGTCATGAGAAGATTCGACGTATATAACGAATGGCTCTCTCACCTCTACGTCAACACGATGAACGTCATTCACTATATGCACGATAAGTACGCCTACGAAAAGATTCAAATGGCGCTTCACGACACCGAGGTTGAACGCTTTATGGCGTTCGGCATTGCGGGGCTTTCGGTAATCACCGACTCGCTTTCGGCAATAAAATACGCAAACGTACGTTCTATTAAGAATGAAGACGGCTACATCGTGGATTTTGACACGGTAGGCGACTTCCCGAAATACGGCAACGACGACGACAGAGTTGACCTTATCGCAAAGGATATTACCCACAAGGTAATAACCGAGCTTCGCAAAACCCCGACGTACAGAGGCGCGATACACACCCTTTCGGTGTTGACGATAACCTCGAACGTTATGTACGGAAAGAACACGGGCGCAACCCCCGACGGAAGAGGCGCGCAAGCACCCTTTGCCCCCGGAGCAAACCCGATGCACAACAGAGAGGAAAACGGTGCTTTGGCATCGCTCAACTCGGTTGCTAAAATATCCTACGAGGATTGCCGTGACGGAATCTCAAACACCTTCTCGGTGACCCCCGAAGCTCTCGGAAGAGAGGAAGAGGAAAGAATTTCAAACCTCGTCGCTATACTTGACGGATACTTCAAAAAGGGCGCGCACCACATCAACGTAAACGTAATGAACAGAGAAACTCTTATGAAGGCGTACGAAAACCCCGAAGCGTATCCCAACCTCACGATAAGAGTATCCGGCTACGCCGTAAACTTCACAAAGCTCTCTCGAGAGCAGCAGCGCGAGGTTATAAGCCGCACCTTCCACGAAAGTATATGAAAAAGACGGTTTTTGGAAAAGTCCATTCCATACAGTCGCTCGGCACGCTTGACGGACCGGGTGTGAGATTCGTCGTATTTATGCAGGGCTGCAACCTCAGATGCGGCTGCTGTCACAATCCCGACACGCAAAGCACGTCGGGCGGCGTGCTTTACACCCCCGCCGAAATTCTTGAAAAAGTAACACGGTACCGAGAGTATTTCGGAAACGACGGCGGAATTACCCTTTCCGGCGGAGAGCCGCTTTTGCAGGCGGAATTTGCAAAGGAGCTTTTCACACTTTGCAAAAAGGAAAATATAAACACCTGCCTTGACACGTCGGGAAGCATTCTGACAAACGCTGTGCGCGAGCTTCTTTTGGTGACCGACCGAGTGCTTCTTGATATAAAATACACGAAAGACGGTCTTTACAGGCGTCACGTCGGCTGCTCTATCGACCCCGTGTTAACTTTTCTCGATTATCTTAACGAAAAAGAAATAAAAACCACGCTGCGCCAGGTTATAATTCCGACTCTTAACGATAACGAGGGAAATATTCATAAACTCAAAGAAATAGCCGACGCCAACGCCTGCGTCGACAAAATCGAGCTTCTTCCCTTCAAGAAAATCTGTCAGACAAAATACGACAGCCTCGGCATAGAATTCCCCTTCGCCAATCTTCCGACACCGACAAAGGAAAAGATGGAGAAATTAAACGAAATATTGTGTAGGCAAGAGTGAATAATCCGAAGCATCTACCTCGGTAGCAAACAACCCGTTCAAGTATAGGGGTTATTACTACGATGCTGAACTCGGGCTTTATTATCTCCAGAGCAGATATTATGATGCTCAGGTTGGTAGGTTTATTAATGGGGATGAAATAAATTATATAAGCATGTCTAATACATCATTGAGGTGTAATCTGTTCAGCTATTGTGAAAATAACTTTGTAAACGATATTGATGATTCAGGTAATATCTCATTTAGTGTAGTAACATCATTCATCAATTCCTTCCTAAAGGTTGTTAAAAAAATTATTGATTGGGCGAAAAAAGCAGTTGCTGGATTAATTGGTGTATATACATCTTTATCACCAAAAGATATAAGCAAAATCGCTAAAGATATTGAACGTAGTCCACTTGCCGTAAAGAAATCTATTGGTTCCATTGTTTCCAAATTAACAAAAGTCAAAAATGTAATTGGAAAGGTTGCTTTAGGAATTGGGATACTCTCTATGATTGCCTCTATTGGCGAAAAAGCCATGCGCCTAGGTGATATTAGGGCAATTATTGCAGAGTGTGTTGTAGAAACTATGGAAGCATTCATTGAATGGATTTTTACAAAAGTACTAAAAAAGGTATTAAAATTCATTCCTTATATTGGTTCTGTATTATCTTTATTTGCAGGGCCTATATACAAATTGATTAAAACGATTCTGTTAACCCCCCAAAAAATAAAGAACTTAAAAAATAAAATAACTAGCAAAATTAATACAGCAACATATAGTCTGTGCGATTATGTAGTAGTTTTCTTTAAGCAACTAGCATAAAAACAATTGAGAAAGGTGATATTTATGCGTATTTTAGTTACAATTCTTATTATTATCATAATGATTATTCTCTGTTTAAGTACCATAAAAATTGCTTATTGGATGGAAAAAATCGACAAGAAAATTGACAAAAATTTATATGGCTTTGAAACAGATGATTACAAGGTCAATAGACAGATAAGAGTTGTCGCTATAATCATATTTTTCGTTGTCACAACAATAGGTTTGATAGTACTCTATTTTAAACACTAGAAAATAAAAAATATCAAGGTTGAATTTGCATGTTTATAATATAACACACCTCAATATTTAACAAAACTAAATATGTTTTGGCAGGGCTAGCTCAAATACAGATTACTGTATTTGAGCTAGTTTCTTTAGCATTACACAAAATTTGTCAGAAAATACTACATATAAAATCTACAAATTTGAAGTCATGGCAAGCGGTATATATTAAGAAACCGTACAGCTTCCGGCAGGCGAATACACCTTCTCTGCTTACGTAAAAGTTAAGGAAACGTTTGCCGGCAGCAATCCCGGTGTATTTATCAGAGTGTCAACTCTCGATGGAACCGTACTTGCCGTCAGCGAAAAGACGGTAAATACCGATTCCGAGTACGTCAGACTGATTGCACCTTTTGAAATTAAAACTGCACAATCGGTCAAGGTTGAATTTGTTCTTGACGGAGCCGGACTTGTATACGCATGTGCTCCTCAGCTTGAAAACAATCCCTTTGCAAACGACTACAATATGCTTGAAAACGGCAACTTTGAACTCGGCACATCTTACTGGAATAATTCTTCGGGCTGCTATATAGACTCCAAAGATAGATTCAATATGAGCATGTCTGCACACATAGTAGGTGACCTCAATAGCGCAAGATATTGCAAACAGACCGTCTATCCGATTTCAACCAACTCAACAAGAGAAACCTTCACTCTCTCCGGCTGGGCAAAGGGCTACGGTCTTCCTATGCGCGAAAGAAACGGTTCCCGTATTCCTACGTTCAGACTCAGAGCGGTTATTCGCTACTCCGACTACGGTACCGAGGAATTTACCGCAGACTTCTCGCCTTGCACCGAGGATTGGCAGTTTACCTCTATACAGTTCTCGAAGAGCAAACGCAAAAATGTTGATTATATTTACATCTACTGCGACTACGATTACAACCGGGAAAACGCATACTTTGATGATATCCAGCTTGTAAGAAACAGCATTGAAAAGGGGCTTACGGCAGACGACTTTGTTGTCAATGAAGATGACGGTACGTCTTCCGTGGATAGCGGAGCAACCGCCGGTACCAATGAGTCTCAAGGCTTTACTGAGGCAATTGACACATTCGGTAATGCTCTGACCGAAACCACCTTCACCGACGGTGAATTCGGAACTATTTACCGTGCCTTTGGATATAACGCGGATAATAACGATGATGGCGACAACACCGGAAACGACCTCATAAGCGAAACCGATGCACAAGGTAATACGACTCAGTATACTGTCAATCCGGATACCTCACGCACCGAGGAAGTAACCGACAGATGCGGTAATAAGACGGCTTATGAGTACGACAATGCAGGCAGAACTACTAAGGTAATAAGCAAGAACTCTGACGGCGATGTAATTGCACACGTTTCCTATTCTTACGATACCTTTGACAACATGACCAAGATTGCCCGCGGCGACGATATGAAGTACGCTCTTGCATACAACGCATTCCACAATCTTGAATCAATAGGCATTGACGGAAAAACCGAGCCGCTTATTAAGTATACTTACAAGAACGGCAACGGCAGACTTAAAGAAATGACCTACGCAAACGGTGATAAAATGACTGCAACCTACAACGGTGTCGGTCAGCTTGTCGCTGAAAAGTGGTTTAATAAGAATAACGTTCTTGTTGCTCACTATAAGTACGTCTATGATAACAGCGGAAATATAGTACGCTCTATTGACATGATGGAGGAAAAAGAGTATAATTATATATACGATGAAGGTATACTTATCAAGGCAATTACCTACGCTATTGAGCTCGACGACGAGAATATCGTAGAGAAAACAGTAACCGACAGTATCCGCTACGTCTATGACTCCGAAGGTAATATGACGAAGAAGATTATTACCACGCCAAACGGCGAAACGTTCACCTACAGCTTTGAATCAACCGACGGTAACACCGTTGTGACGTTCTCCGCAGGCGGCAGAACGGTAACCAGCCATTCCAAAACCGACTCCTTCGGTCGTAAGGTGTTCGACGAGCTCCAGCTTGGAACCGACTTCGTTTCCAGACAGTTCGTTTACCACGCAGGTAAGATAACCAACGAGCACAAGACCAATGCAAAGGTTAAATCCTCTGCTACCACTCAGCTTGTCAGCCAGATCATTCTCTCCGACGGTCGTGCGATTTCGTATGACTACGATGATGAAGAGAGAATCATCAAAGTCAGTGATACCTTTGACGGTGTTGTTGAATACACCTACGATGCTCTCGGTCAGCTTAAAACTGAATCCAAGAACGGAGTAACTACCAAGTTTGAATATGATAACTACGGTAACATCACCGCAAAGGGTGTAGTAGACGAATCGGGCGAAATAGCCGAAGCAACAAAGATCAGCTATGAATATGGCAACAATACTTGGAAAGACCTGCTTACCTCTTACAACGGTCAGAACATTACTTATGATGCTCAAGGCAACCCGACAACCTACCGCGGTCACAATCTGACTTGGGAAAAAG
>SVRU01000056.1 GCA_015064665.1 Oscillospiraceae bacterium | reverse complement strand
GACGGAGACTTCTTTTTACAGTTTTCGCACTCACAGTGATTATTAACACCGTCCGCGAGCCAAACGTGAATATAATCCGAATTTGAATGGTTTTCGGCATAATCCGCAACGTATTCGGCAACTATCTTTCGCGCCTTAGGATTAGACATACAGAACTGTGTCCAGTTCGGAGCACCGCGGAAGATCGAACGGTCATCTCCCAAAAGGGCGAGATACTGTCTTTGCTCAGGGGTAAAACGGTTTGTAAGCTCTGCTGCATTTTCAGGCGCAACTCTTAGAGCTGTATTGATTCCAAAGGGCTGTGCCGTCCATCCGTGACCGATATCGTGAAATGAGAGTCCCCTTTTTGACAGCTCAGTCTCACACTGACGTTTCCACTGAAGGATCTGGTTATCACTTACAGGCTCAGGGGGTCTATTATTCTCATTGTAAAGGTGCGTGTAATAGCGTCTGTAATATCCGACGGGATTAAAAAACTCCATCATAAACACGTTCATTCCTACCTTCGGAACGAACTCTATAGCCTCTATCATATCCGACTGATACTCCGCTCCCTCATTACACCAGCCGCGATAACGGCAGCTTGGAGCGTGACGGTATTTTACAGGCACGATATCGTGCATAGGAATAAATTCACCGTCGACTCCGGGCATAAGCCACCGACATCCGTTACGGCGAAGATATTCATAAACCGCAAGAAGAATGCTTCGAGGGTTGTCACCCGCAATTATTCCGCCATTTTCGTCGGTATCAATATACAAAATATCGTCAAGATCCGGTTCCTTTGCATCCGAAATATCAAGTCCTAAGTCCTGCATAAGCCCAAGACAAAATCCGTCTTTTGCATAAGGATCGTATTTTATCTCAATATTGCCGCATTCGGGCATCATCATTCGAAGATACTTACGAAGCTCTTCCGCGGCATAATCAACGACGTTGTTAGCAATTTTTTTATTTATTGTGTACATTACATTGCCCCCTTTAGATTTCTAAAATAATTATATCATAACAGCACACAAAAAGCAACAAAAAACGAAAATTTACTTTCCATATTTACGAAAGTCTCGAAATACATTAAAATAAACTTTACGGATTCTAAAGCACATGAACATACTTTTGATGACAGATATTGAAGGAATATCTGTCGTTGATTCGATAGATATGATAGCCGCAGACAGCGAAAGCTATCCCATGGACTGCAGTGAGATTATGCTTGACGTTAATGCGGCAATTGATGGCTTTTATGCCGCTGGCGCAGACAATGTATACGTTTATGACGGTCACGGCGGAGGGGTAAATTTCATCAAGGAAATACTCGACCTGAGAGCCACCCGGCTCTTTCGCGAGAATTGGCACGGTATTGTCACAAGAGGTGATAACGATGCATATGCCGAGGGCACTCTTGTAATCGGCACAAGTAACAACCCGCAGGTTTTAATGACCGCCCGCGTTGCAGTTGCTATCTAAGAGGCGAGCAAATAATCCTTGATTTATAAGGCTTTTTGAGACTTTTATGTTCTAAACCACGCATTATAAAATCTTATTACGTATAATTTAATACGAAAAAAGTTGGACACATCATTTTAAGGTTTTGTACCTTTGATGTGTCCAATTTATTTTTACATATAAAGCTGAGATTCACCCGTCAATAAATCACGTCATTCTCCCCGTTCTTTGATAGAATTTCGGAAATTTTGTAAGAATGAGTATGGGCTTCCTTGCCCTCGCGGTCGCGAACTATGAAGCGAACGTATCCCTCAAGCGACCTGCCAAAGTCAAACGTTGCCTCGTTAACCGTCTCTCCCTTTTTCTCAGCAGCAAAACAAGTGCTGTATCTTTCACCTGAGGTTCTGATAATATAAGCCGCTTCGCTTGTTTTTATATGGAAGAGCTTATCGTCGGTATCGTAATAAAGCTCGTAAATCTCCGGTCCCTCAGATGCGTAAAAGTGCCCCTTAATAAGCGCATCGGCAACTGCAGAGTACTCGAGCTTTTCCGCTTTTATCATTGTAAAGCCGCCGAATGAGTCACACAAAGGACTGTCAATGGGGTATTTATTATGATTATCGTCTGCGCCAACACAAAAAATTTCCTCATCGTTATGAAGAATGTTATCGTACAAATTACTGTTGCGGTCGTCATGACCGAGAACACAGGAGGAATAGTTGACTATCTCAACCGCATGCATTCCGTGGTACTTAAGATACTGCCCATCAGATTCAAGCGACCATACCGGGTGATTATACGTAACGAAAAAACCGTCTTCCCGCGCCTCCTTTATAAGATTAGATATAAATTCGGGGTCGTATTTGCGCTCAATAGGCGCACGGTCCTCGGCTATATCGGTCATTTCGGCATTTCTGTCGATAAATACGCTCTCGTGATATATATTTTGCTTTGTTCTTTCCTTATCAAGTGCTATTAGACAAAGATGGCAGGTCTTTGCACTCACGCCCCAGGGCTTATCATTTTCGGGAATATCAAGCTCGTATCCGTTAAGCGGAAGAAAGTTTTCCTCAGCAAGATCATTATGGCATATAAGCACCTGATGATCGGTATAAGCGAGAATAGAATAGCCCTCTGCCATGTAGTTTCTCTTCATTTCCTCCGGCGTCCAATTTCCGTCGGAAAGAGTTGAATGGCTGTGAAGATTTGCTTTATAAAAACTGCCGCATGGCGGCAATAGATAAACTTTCATATAAACCTCCTCTTTTTTTACTATTGTAACATATATTTTTTTGTTTGTAAACGATTTCAGCAAAATTGTTATTGATAATATGTCGTTTTAGTGATATAATTTCCCTGTAAAACATAAAGGAGTATTTCTATGATCATAACCGACAAGGAATTGCTTTCCAAATATTGTTCCTCGCACAGAGTATGGCAAGGCGTGCCTGCAATCGTACACACCAAAGGCGGAAAAACTTTTGTCTCCTTTTATTCCGGGAATACAAAAGAAACCTTTGGAAACTACTGCGTAATAGTTGCGGCACACGGCAATTCGGAATTTGGCGAGCCGATTGCTGTAATCGAAAAAATCGGAAGAGCGCGCTGCTTTGATCCTGTGCTTTGGCTTGATCCTCTTGACAGACTTTGGGTCATATGGAACGTTATGCCCGGAGATGAGGTTTGGGGCGCAATAGCTGAAAATCCCGATGCCGACAGTCTTGAGTTTGGAGAGGAGTTTTATATCGGTCGTGGAATTATGATGAATAAACCCACCGTTATATCCAGCGGTGAGTGGCTTTTCCCTATTTATCTTTTGCCTAACGAATTTTTTCGTGAATTGCGCGACCCGGGCGTTAAGGAAGACGAGCCTTCGGCTGCGTTTGCTTATAAAACCTCGGACAACGGAAAAACCTTTATTAAGCTTGGCGGCGCAGAATTTAACGAGCGCTCGTTTGACGAGCATATGATTCTTGAAGAGAAAAGCGGAGTTTTCGCTCTCTATGCCAGAACTAAATACGGAATAGGCATCTCATATTCCTATGACAGAGGAAAACGTTGGAGCCGCGGCAAAAATTCCGGTCTTGGCGGTCCCGATTCACGCTTCTTTATTTCTCGGTTAAAATCCGGAAGAGTGCTTCTTATAAATCACTATCAATACACTGCAAGAGATAAGCTTTGCGCTATGCTTTCCGAAGATGACGGAAAAACATTTCCCTACAAGCTCATGCTTGACGAAAGATACGTTTCATACCCCGATGCACACGAAGCAGACGATGGTTTTATATACATAGCTTACGACCGTGAACGCGGTGGATTTTCATCATCTCTTAATGCTGTTTACAAGCACGCACGTGAGATTCTTGTTGCAAAAATCACAGAAGACGATATTATTTCGGGAAAAATTATGAACAAAGAATCACGTCTTAATGCAATTGCATCTAAGCTCACAACACTTGCCGAGGGTGACCCCGATCCTTATCAAGAAGAAGCTATGAGCGATTCTGAGCTTGCACGAACGCTTATTGAACGTGAAAAATCCGATATTATTTCGGCTGTTTTTGAAAAATATCCAATGAACTGCGTCAACAACACCCCTCGAAACACGAAAAAAATCGACTCACTCATCAAACGTTTTACGGATAGCGAAGAAAAGAATCTTAAACTTATTGAAAAAATTATTCACGAAGTTAGAGAACAACCGGGAAACCGCAGTCATATTTATCCGATAGTTGAAAAAGCAAGAGACTACCTTACCGAAAACCTAGAAAAAGACGAAAGCATTTTTGAGATTTCGGAAAAACTTACCGTAAGCGTATATTATCTTTGCCATCTTTTTAAAAACGTTACAGGAACTACTCTTATTGAGTATCGCAATGAAGCAAGACTTGCAAAATCAAAGGCAATGCTGATAAATACCGAACTTTCCGTTTCAGAAATATCACTATCCGTTGGATTTGCCTCACCTTCTTATTTTTCGGAAACATTTTTAAAAAACGAAAACCTTAGTCCAACAGAATACAGAAAGCTTCATAAAAAAATTTAAAAATATCCTTCAAAAAATCAGGACACGTCATTTCGGAATTTTTCGAGCGACGTGTCTTTTTTATATTAAAAAGCTTGACTAAATACTCTTTATATGCTATCATCTAACGTAGTTATAAGATTGGAGCGCAAAAATGAAAAACGGAGAATCAGTAAAAAAATATATCGAAGAGCATTGGCGCGAAACCATTCGTTTCAACAAAGATGATATCAATACGTTGATAGGACTTCCCCATCCCTATTCCGTTTCGGGTTTTGGCGATGTTTTTCAAGAAATGTATTATTGGGGAACCTACTTCACTAATATAGGACTTATCCTATCGGGAAGAGTTGAACAGGCAAAAAACAACGTTGATAATATGGTATATTTGATAAACAGATTCGGCTTTGTGCCAAACTCAAATCGCACCTGGGGACTCACCCGTTCGCAACCGCCGTTTCTCTCGCAAATGGTAAGGGATATTTTCAATATTACGAATGATATCAATTGGCTTTCTGAATGCTATAATGCGTTAAAAAAGGAATATAATTTCTGGCAGAATGAGCGGATTACCGATTGCGGATTAAATAGATATTCCGGTTATTATCCCGATACCGCATTTCTCTGCGGCCGTCTTTGCGCAAGATTTAAAATGGAGCCGCCTGAGGATAAAGAGCTTATAGAGGAATATGCAAAATCCTTTCATTCCGGATGCGAAAGCGGTTGGGATTTTTCAAGCAGAACAGGACTTTTTCAGCATCACTATGCTTGGCTTTGTCTTAATTCACTGCTTTACGGAATCGAAAAGAATATGGAGTATTTTTCAACAAAGCTAAACAAATGCGAGGAAGCGATTTGGCAACAAAGAGCCGATAGACGTAAGACTCTTATGAACGAGACGATGTGGAATGAATCTGTCGGAGCATTTTGCGACTATAACTTTGTAGAAAAGAAAACCTCGGATCTTATATCTCTTGCAATGCTCTACCCGCTATTTGTCGGACTTGCCGATGAAAAACAAGCCTCAAAAACGGTAGAAAATCTTACAAAGCTTGAATTTAGATACGGTCTTGTCTGCTCTGAAAACAAGGAGGAACTGTATAATCTGCAATGGGACTATCCGCACGCATGGCCGCCGCTTCAATTAATATCGATAAAAGCCCTTCTTCGCTACGGCTATACCGAACAGGCAAAAAGAATCGCGCAAAAATATCTCGAAGTTGCAGACTTAAATTTTGAAAAGTACGGATGTCTTTGGGAAAAATATAACGGTGTAGACGGCGAGGTTTCCGTAACCAAGGAATACAAAACTCCACCCATGATGGGTTGGAGCGCGGCGGTTTATCTTTATTGCGACAGCATAAAAAAACAAGATAGAACTTTGCCGTGATAATACATTAAAATTATTATAAAAACCATCCTTTCTATAAATACCGTTTCTTTACATTTTAACGCAATTAATATATAATAATTACGATCTTATATTTAACGTGTATATTATTTGGTGGGTTATTAAATGAAAATTATTCCCTTATAGCCGGTCTTTCTGCGGTTGCTCTTTATCTTTTATGCTTTCAGCTCAAGGATGCGAAGAAAATTATAGCTTGTAAACTGTTTTCAAGTATATTATACGTCCTACAGTACCTGCTGCTTTTTGCCTTCGTTGGCGCCGCCATGGATGCCGCCGCATTCGTTACCTCTTCTTTTGCATACAAAAAGGACACGGTTTTTGTAACAAAGTATAAAATTCCTATTTTAATTATTACAAATCTCGGAATTATCACGGTGGGGCTTCTGTTATATACAAATATTTTCAGTATATTCCCAATTTTAGGCGTGTTGTTTGAGAGTGCCGCAAGCTGGATGAAAAAAGAAAAAACGATTCGAATTGTTTCGCTTTTTGCCGTTCCCTGCTGGCTTATATACAATATCGTGTCAGGCGCTTACGGCTCAGCGATAGGAAGCGTTCTGGCTCTTGTATCGATAATAACCGCACTTGTTCGTTATTCACGCATTGAAAAAAGCAAAGCAATGAATTAAGCAAAATTTACGAGTAAAATTGACTATTTTAAAGGAGAAATTTATGCTTAACCTATCTATAATGCCGCTTGATATAAATCATGTTGACGAGATAGTATCAGATATAATTGAACAACAAAAAACGGGCGTCAGCACGCACGCTATGTTTATGATGAAATTTAATCCCGAGGGCACGCCTGCCGTCAATAAAGCTGAAAAGCAATGCAAAAGCTACGATGTTTTCCGCGCGCGTCTTGACAGAGCAGGCGCAAAACATGGCGTGCTCGTTCAGGCAACGCTTGGGCACATTACCATACCGTCAAGTCCCTACCCCTTTCAACCGAGCATTTCACTGTCTACGGGCGAGGACAGAGTTGTAACCTGCTGCCCTCTTGACCCGAATTTCAGAAAGTATATAAAAGAGCAGTTCCGTATACTTGCAAGCCGCCATCCCTCCGTCGTAATGCTTGATGACGATCTCGGACTTTTCTACAAGCCGACTAAGGGCTGCGCATGCAAATATCATATGGCAGAGCTTAACCGCCGCGCAAAAAAGGCTATAACGCGCGAGGAGCTTTTTAAACATACTCAGGGCTGTACCGAAGAGGATAAATACTACACAAATTTGTACGTTGAAGTAGTTCGCGATTCGCTCGTCGGTTGTGTTGAGGCGATGAGAGCCGGTCTTGACGAGGTTGACCCCACGATACAAGGTGTGGTCTCCGGCATTTACACCTCCACTTTCTGTGAGTTTTCGGACTATACCGCAAAAGCATTTGCAGGCAAAGGAAATCTAACGGTAATAAGACTCAACGGCGGTCCCTACTCCAATTCTGCAGCTACAGGAGGTGCGAGAAACTTTACCGCAAATATGTTCCGCGCCGCAATACTTAGAGAAAATACCAAGGATACTGTTAAGGTGTATCTTGCCGAAACCGATACCTGCCCTCAAAACCGCTATTCGACGTCAGCGGCGCTTCTGCATTCACATTTTACGGCATCGATCCTTGAGGGCGCAACCGGCGCAAAGCACTGGATAACAAGACTTGCGGCGTTTGAACCGAATTCCGGAAAGGCGTACAGAAAAAAGCTGTCAAAATACGCAAAATTCTACGAAGCTCTTACGGAATACTATAAGCAGCTTTCGCCCTTTGGATGCCGCATTCCGCTCACGCATATGCAGGTATATGGCTTTGTTCCCGAGGACTTGGGGCTCAAGCTCTCGCCGTGGGCAACATCTTTTCTTGAACGTCTGGGACTTCCTCTCTATTTTTCTAACGAAGGTGAGGGCGCAGTATTCATCGACGACTTTTCCGTAAACGGATTTGACAACGAAGAAATAAAGCAATTTATGAGCGGAACCGCCATATTCTCTGTTGGCGCTGCAGAAAAGCTTTGTGAGCGCGGCTTCACCGAAGAGCTCGGCGTAAAAGTCGGCTCTGAAAGCGACGTAATTGACCGCGTAGGCGTTACATTGAATTCCAATAAAATAAAAGTCGCAAGCGGTGAGCGTATAGGCAAAGTATGCTTGTCTACGCAATATGGAAAAAGAGAACTTATTCCTCTTTCCGATGAAACAGAATGGCTCTCACAGGTATACTGCAAAGACCCGCAAGCCGAAGAAATTACACCGCTTTACCCCGGTGTAACAAGAAAAAAGAATTCTTACGGCGGAGAATGCATCGTTTTCTCCGGCACTCCCGATATGCCCTTCAAGTATTTCACGGCCTTCTCTCTTCTTAACGAAACGAGAAAAAAGCAAATGATAGACATACTTTCGAAAAACGGAAATCTGCCGATATATTACCCCGAGGATGCCGAGGTATATCTCCGCGCCGGAAGACTAACAACCGGTGAAATATTTGCCGCAGTATTCAATTTGTCACAAGATGCTCTTGACGAACTTCCTCTCGTCGTTGACGGAAACGTGTCGTCTGTTGAGCGGCTTAATGAAAACGGCAAGCTTGTCAGATGCGAATTTGAATCGTTCAACAATATGATCTACGTCAAAGAATCCGTAGCAGCAATGGAGCCTATAGTGCTTATAATTAAATAAATATTAAAAAATACGCTTAGCGAGATATCCTATATAGATTTACTTGCTAAGCGCGTTTTGTTATTCGGTTACTTCTTCCCTTTCAAGTGCTTCAAGAATTGTTTTTTTATCGCGGTTAGCGCATTTCAGAACAAACTGCATTGTTACGGTTACAAATATCATAAGAATAGCGAACGCGATCATTGAAACCGTGTAGTTGCCAAATACAGATTTCCAAAGCTGTGAGAAGGGTGAGGCAAGTGCAAAGCCAGCCGTGGTTGATGCGGCAAACAGTCCAACGACCTTGTTGAAGCTTTTGTTTCCAAACAGTTCATTTGCGAAAAGAGAGATCATTACCGTTTCAAGAGGAAGAGCTGTTGCGGAGAAAATAGGTTTAATAGACGCTAAAACCTTACCGATTGGGGTATTCGATAACAACGCAAGCAATCCAAGCGATATAAATGCACATGCATAGCAAAGATTCATTGTTTTTTTAATTCCGATTCTGTCATACATAAATCCGTTAAGAAATTTACTGCTCATAAGCAAAAGGCTGCTGACCGTTGCAAGCGACGCAACGAATTCCTTGCTCATTCCGATGTCGTACATATGAAGTGAAGATATCTCCCCCATGCCGTTCAGCGACATTCCCGTGAGGAGCATACATATGAGAGCAAGATAAAAATACGGCTTTCTTTTAACCTCACTAAAATCCATTCCGACCCAGCCGCTACCGCGTATTTTGCGGTTTTTCTTAAGCGTAACGGATGTTCTTTCTGCGTTTTTGGGGGCTTCTCTGAAAAATATAAGTATCAAAATCAACATCACAGCCATTATTATCGCAACAAGTCTGTATGCGTTGCGGTAGGCATAAGGTTCGCCCTCGGCAAATATGATAGGCGATACTATCTGCGCGGCAACCGCGCCGCCAAGTCCGTTAGCTGCAAGCACTGCACCCATTACTGTACCCTTGTTTTTGGTGACCCAAGTGTTTACTATAACGCTCATCATTGTTGTGGTTGTCCATGAAAGTCCGATTCCGAGAAAAACGCCCGCTATGTAGAAATGGATAAGGTTAGTTGCAAAGGAGCTTATAAGCGCAAAGAGAGTCAGCGATATAAAGCCCGCCGAAAGAAGCTTCTTCGTTCCGAATTTATTCACCAAACAACCGAAAAAGATGTTCAAGGTCGTAGTCGCAATGTATCTTATGGTCATGGTAAATGAATAGGCGAATTCCGAGAAAGAATCGCTGAACACGTCGTTTATGGCTCGGAAATACATTGAGCGGTTACCGGAGGCAAAGCCCAAGCTCGTACAGACCGACAGAAAGCAAATTGCTATAATTACCCACGTGTAATTGAATTTTTTCTTCATTATGAATTAGACTCCATTCTTATTATATATGCTATTATATACATAAAACAAGCCGTTTGTAAATGGAAACAATCAAACAATATGGAAAAAAACGAACAAAATATTGAAAAAAACCAAAACATATGCTATAATAAATGATATAATACATTTAACTATAAACAATCTCTTTGAAAGGTTAAATATCTATGCTCGGATTTTTTGAAGATGTAAAAATCATATCTTCCTTTCACAACAAAAATAAACCGTATGGAAAAATCCAAAGTAGAGCTACACACGGTTTTATTTTCAGAATTCGCGGTGGGATAGAATATATTTTAAATGACAGGCGTTTTATAGTTGAAGAAGGTAGCGCTGTTTTTTTACCTAAAGGCTCATCCTACGAATATAATGCATTAAATGACGACGTATTCTATACGTCTATTAATTTTGAAGCAAATATTGAAAATGCTGAAATTAAGGTATATTCTATTGACAGCTTTCACGGAGTTAACTTTATATTTCAAAATTTTTCTGAAGCATGGAAATTCGGTACTGCTTCGGATAAATATAAATGTCTTGCAATATTTTATGAATTTCTCTCTTTTATTTCAAGAGTTGAACATCAAGCTGTGTCAGAGGAGCGAAATTATGATCTCGTTAAGCCTGCGATAGAATACATAAAGAAAAATATATATAACTTCAACTTTAAGATTAATAAGCTTCACCGACTGTGCGGAATTTCAGATACGTATTTCAGACAAATTTTTTCTTCGATTTACAGTATGAGTCCGAAAGAGTATGTTTTGTCTGAAAGAATCTCTCATGCAAAAACGATAATAGAAAACGGTGAATACGATACGATAAAAGAGGTAGCGGAATCGGTAGGTTATAACGATCCGCTTTATTTCAGTAAGTCGTTTAAAAAATATTACGGATATTCACCTTCGAGCATTAATAAATGACAAGGTATTTACAAATAGATTTATATATGTTATAATGGACTTAGGGTTTTATATTTTACTTTTTTAGCGAAAGGAAGGCAGTTATGAAAAATAGAACTCAAATAGCAAAAGAGCGCGCAAACGACCCAATTAAATCGGCAATTTATAAGTACAATACCGCACGTTCCAATCTGCTTTTGGCATCAATCTTTTCAATAATAAATATTTTTTTGTTACTGACAGAAGACTTTACATATTTTCTTTTTTCGGCAGCCGTTCCGTATCTTATAGCTGATTTGGGAATGTATATATGCGGCAGATATCCCGAGGAATTCTACGAGGGAGGATACGGAGCATTTGACTTTTTTAACGACTCCGTATTTTACGCATTGATTATAGCCGCGTTTGTTATTATTGCATTTTATATTTTGTGTTATTTTTTATCTAAAAACGGTCGGGTCGGTTGGCTTATTGCAGCTCTTGTAGCTTTTTCTGTTGACACGCTGATAATGTTTTCGCAATACAACCTTGCATCAAGTATTATAGATATACTGTTTCACGCATACGTTATTGTTTTCTTCGTTATGGGTATTAAAGCGCATTATTTTCTTAAGAAAATGGAATCGAATGCGCAAGAGACGGTTAAGAAAAGTGACGGTGAGTTTGCTTTTGAATCACTGATCGAAAATACATCCGATGGCGAAACCGAAAATAATATTGCTGATTCAACGCCAATCAGAACTGCTGATTTTTCGGTTAAATCAAGGGTTTTCCTTGAAAAAAAGGTTTTTGAGCACACTATAATTTACCGTAGAGTAAAGAAGGTTAACGAGCTTATAATAGACGGTTTTGTATATGACGAATATATTGCCAGAATGGAATTTCCTCATATACTTACCGCAGTAAAGGATGGGCGCGAAATTTCTGCAGGTATCGACATATACAACGTGATGACGATTACAGTTGACGGACAGGTTGTTGCAGATAAAAGAAGATTTTTTTAATAAAAGTTAAAACGCAAAAAAAGAAGCATCAACGGTTAGACTGCTTTAGCGCAGCTCTCCGTTGATGTTTCTTTTTTTATTGCAGTTTTTTATAGGCTTCAAAATAACGTTTTCCTAAAGTGTAAAGCGATTCGCGGCAGAAATGAATTATATCTTTATCGCCGTTTTTCTGGTTATTTGACAAAAGGTCATCCGTTTCGAGATATATTCCGCCTTCACCGGTAACAACTTTTCTTATTACATTGGATATCGCTTGGCCTTCGGCGCCCTTCGTATGCTTCCATTCGTGTGAAAAGTCAGCGGAGATTATAGGTAAATTTTCTGAATCAAACCGTTTCTTAAAATCACGGAATAAATTCCTCAACTCATTGAAATATTTTTCAGGCGGATTTTTCTTTCCGACCTCGTGCTCGCCTTGGTGCCATAAAAGCACCTTAAGTTTGTTTTCCGGATTTTGTGACAGAGCATATTCAACGAGTTCGACCATCTTTGAATACAGCGGCTTTCCAACTCCCCAATGACCGTGCATAAATCCGGTTGCACCGATTGCAGCGCGTATAATAAGTACTTTTCTTCCCGAATTTAAATAGCCGTTGTTTATATATTCCTTTGAGAATGTTAAGGATAAATCTCCGTTCTTCACTTCCTTTGCAATTCTTTCATGAGCGATTTCAAATACGGGCAGAGTATCCTTGTAATTTATCCAACGTTTATCAATTCCGTCCTCGATTTTTCTTGATATATCAAAAACCGGAGAAAGACTTATGATATTTTCATCCGGTACGTATTCCTCTTTGACCTCTCCTCTGCCGGTGCCGGCAGCATTTGATTGTCCTGCAAGAATGATTATATCATATGCGCAATCGCTAAAATTCATAATCAGGTTTCCTTTCCATTGCTTGACGGCGTAGTGCCCACAATCTTTTTATAATAACGGCAAAAATAGCTCTCGCTTGAAAATCCGGAAAGCGATGCCACCTCGGCAATGGTATAATCTCCGTTAGAAATTAATGCTTTTGCACGTTTAATTCGAAGCAGATTTCGATATTGAAGAGGCGACATACCAAATTGCTCACTAAACAGATTTCTAAAAGTGCTTACACTGACGTAACATGCGGCAGCAAGCTCGGTAATCGGTATGTTCTCAAGATACCTCTCGCGAAGTATTTGAACTCCGAGTGCAATTTTATTATTCTTTTCGCCATACTCTATAGCACTCTCACTTATACAGGAAAACAATCTGTATGTCAGCTCCTTGCACTTGAATACCGATATGCTTACAGCTTCCAAATCCGCCTTTTCTACCCTTTTAAATATTGAGATAAGCTCCGTGTTGGTGTTGCTTTTGATAACGGTGGAAATTTCACTAAAAAATATAAAATCATTTTCGTCAGCAGATTTCATTTCAAAGTTTATCAATGCAAAATGCGTTTCTTCATTATAACAAAGCCTATATTTGACGCCTTTTGGTATATAAATCAAATCGTTTGCTGCCGCCTTACACATTGAATTCCCGTCTGCGTCAAAAAATTCAACCTTTCCCGAAAAAAGATAAAGAAATCCGTTCTTGTTTCGACCGTTATATCTCCTGTCAAGAATCTTAGCGCGCGGACGGACGCCGGCATGAAATAAGATGCCATACACCAAAAAATCCGATTCATTAAGCGCATCCCAATTTATCATGCTCACTTACCTCTGTAAAAAAGCTAAATTATATATAAATCAGTCAACGTCTGACTCTTTCTTATCTTTGACTTCTCTCGAATATGGCGGAATATACTCCGCAGGTCTGTCGTTTGCAATTCCCTCTTCCGACCAATCCATTGACCAGAGCGGCTTTGTGCGGAATGGATGCTCAAACTTATTTTTTAATACGCCGCGCTTTTCAAGACTGATCATGCAAGCACGTGTACATCCTTTTGCTCCGCATACTGCCTGACCTGTCCTATACAGCTTTCTCGGCCTTTTATAGAACGGTGAAATAGCAGACGGAGAATACTTATCGGTATCCTCTAAATACTCACCTGTTTGTCCCTCCTCGACTTCCTGAGCTCCGCAGAAATATTTTCCGCATTTCTTTGTGTCAATATCACCCCACTCAACCTCTTTTCCGCCAAGGTTAACCTTTACGATCTTGTCCTTAGGAATGCAGTTTCCGGGGCATTCTCTTACACAAGCCATGCATTTGTTACAAAGCATTCCGGGCTCCATGATCGGATCGGGCTCGAGCTCCATTTCGGTAATAATAATTCCAACGCGGACTCTGGGACCGAATTCGGGTGTAAGAAGCATCTTTGAATAGCCAATCTCGCCAAGTCCGCAAAGATATCCCGCAATACGCAGATGTACCATAACGTCAGGATACGGTTTTCCGGGCTCAACAGGTCTTGAAAACTGTTCTTTCAAAAATCCCTCGTTATCAATTGCGCGCCAGTCGCTCTGATGACCCATTGGAATTGCCTCATATCCTGCATCCTCAATAATTTTGCACATGTTGATCACGGTCATCGGCATATAAACGTATGTAAGACCGCCGTAACCCATTGCAGAATAGTTTGAAAAATAGGTTCCCTCTTCTATTCCTCGGAGCGAGCCGCGAAAAACACGGAATCCCATAGCAATTATTGATTTTGCTCTGGGCATTATCATTTTCGGATCCATCTGCGGAGGAGCATCCTTCCACCTGTCAATCGAACCTATTCCGACAATATCCGCACCAAGACGAAGAGCCGCCTCTTTTATCTGCTTAGATGTTATCATATGAAATCTCCTTGCAAAAAAACAATTTTTTATTTCTTTTTGCACAATTTTATCACATTTTCATCTATTTTTCAATGCACAAACAAATCTTTTTATTGCACAAAACGATAAAATCCATTTTCTGCATTGTAAAAATACAAATACCTTTCATTATCAAAAATCACAAAAATTTAATATACGCAAAAAGTCCGTGAAATTCTCACGCCCTTTTATATGTATGTTGTCTGAAAAAAGCTGCAAAAGATTAATAATAAAACATTAACGTCCCTACAATAAGCATCACGTAAACGATAGCAATTAATATAGAAATACCAACTTCTACGCAAACTCCAATCAAAGCTCCTTTTCCTGCAGAACGCGCCTTCAGAGGAGTGGTGTCCTTATTTAATATATAAAGTATTAATCCAACCAAAGGGATGAAAAAACCAAGAAGCGCAAATCCAAAGCTCGGTGCATCATCACTATTTGCTTTAAATGACGTATTTCCGACGGCACATCCGCAATTAATGCAAACAACCGCCTCATCTACCAACTCTTTTCCACATTTTTGACAAAACATTGAGTTACCTCCCATTTCATAATATATATACCGTTCCGATATTTCGGTCTACGGAACGGTACAAAATTTATAATTTAAGCCTTAAAATATCCTATATTCTTGGGCTTAGACGGATCAAACGTAAGGTTGCAGATAGATGCAACGAGACCGTAAATACCAAAAGTAATCATGCTAAGGAAAAAATATGCAAGAGTTCTTGACTTAAATCCTTCAGGCTTCAAGCTGGAGTAATTGATAATCAAGCTACCAATCCATCCGAGAAAGAATGTTAATAAAAATCTGACCAAATTGTTGTTATCCATTGTTGTTCTTCCTTATAAAATAATTTGTTCAAATCACAGTCGACGCACCGAAAAACGCAGGACCTGAATTGCAGCAAAAGAAAAAATCCGCAACTTTAAATTGCTATAGTTTTTTTCTTTCCTAAATATATTATAACAGATTGTTTTGTTTTTGTAAAAAGCTTTTATATAAAAGAATCAATTTTATATGTATAAAGAAAAAAAATTAAAAAATTTAGTACAATTTTGCTTTTGTTTATATTTTGATTGCCATTTTTTTATCTTCTATTGACAAATTTGAAAGTTACAACTATAATTAAATAAAAAAGGAGTATTCTTATGAAAATTCTTTTGATGACTGATATCGAAGGCATAACGAACGTAGATTCAATTGACGTTGTTCCGGCCGATAGCGAAGGATATCCCAATTCCTGCAAAGAACTAATGTATGACGTAAACGCCGCAATCGACGGCTTCTACGCAGCAGGCGCGGAAAAGGTTTACGTATATGACGGTCACGGTAAGGGTGTAAACTTTATAAAGGAAATGCTTGACCCCCGCGCCGAGCAGGTTTACAGCTATAATTGGCACGATATCGTTACAAGCGGCGAGATCGATGCATATGCAGAGGTTGGACTTCATGCAATGGCAGGAGCTGAAAACGCCTTTCTCGAGCATACACAAAACTCAAAAATGTGGTTTGATTACAGCATAAACGGGGTATCCTGCGGCGAACTTATTCAAGGCGCAGCCTACGTCGGTGCATACGGAATTCCTGTAATTTTTGTTTCGGGTGACAAAGCCGCCTGTGAGGAAGCCGAGCGTTTTATACCCGGCATAGCGGCAGCTACCGTCAAATATGCTCACGGAAGAAATCAGGCAACAAGTCTTCCGTCCGACGAGGCCCGCGCACTTATCAGAAACACGGCAAAGGAATCGGTAAAGCTTATCGGCAAAATAGAACCGTATAAGATTTCCTTGCCCGCTGAGATTCTCTTCACTTTCCAACGTACAGACTACTGTGACAAATTCGCAGAGGGCCGCGAGCGCATAGGCTCACGCACGATTCGAAAAGTAATTAACGAAATAGTTAATTACAAGTCTCTGCTCCTATAGGTACACAAAAATTTAACGGCGATTGAGTTATTCTCATTCGCCGTGATTTTTTGTATAAAAAACAAATAAATATGCAAACTATAAAAAAAGATATGAGGTTTAATATGTATTCAGATACGCAAAACAAGAATAATTCTGAAAACGAAAAAATAGCTTCAATCGAAAAGACAGGAAGTATCGAAGTAAAAAGCAGCCAAGGCACTTTTTACTGCCTTTCGATAATAGGTCAGATAGAGGGACATTATGTGCTTGACCAAAATCAAAAAAGCACAAAATACGACCACATACTGCCCTTGCTTCTTGAGCTTGAAGAAAGTGACAAAATTGACGGAATAGTCATACTTATAAACACCCTCGGCGGTGACGTTGAAGCGGGACTTGCTATTGCCGAAATGATTGCAAGTCTGACGAAGCCTACCGCATCAATCGTGCTTGGCGGAGGCCATTCTATCGGCGTGCCTCTTGCGGTAAGCGCAAAAAAATCATTTATTGTTCCAAGCGCAACGATGACAATTCACCCTGTAAGAACGAACGGTCTTGTCCTCGGTGTTCCGCAAGCGTTTGACTATCTTGAAAAAATGCAGGACAGAATTATTAATTTTATAGTATCCCATTCAAACGTTAAAGAGGATTACTTTCGAAAAATACTTTCACGTACCGACGTTTTAGTTAACGATATCGGCTCAATCCTTGACGGTTACGATGCAACTGAATGCGGACTCATTGACGAGGTCGGCGGAATAAAAGAAGCGCTTAGGTATCTAAAGGAAATTTGTAAAAAACAGTAAAACGAGGCAGAATAGTATTCTGCCTCGTTTTTTATATAGAATAATTATTCAAAATCTAATTATTGATATTTCATAGTTTCACCGTACGCATACTCGGTGTACTCTTCAAGAAGCCCTCTGTCGTAAAGATACTGAAGTACGGTATATCTTACTCGGAAGGTTCTTCCTCTTATCACGCCCTCCGTGAATATGTCCTTATCGGTAACGGCATAAGGAATATGTATAGCTTCCTGAAGCGCGCAAATTGCATCAAAATGAGGAAGATACTTTTCAATAAGCGCCTTAATTTTTGCATCGTCGCACTCTCTGTATAGCTTGCGGTACATCGCGATTGCGGTAAAGGTTGCCTGTCCGACCTCGATACCGTGAAGATGATTGGGTCTGTGATTTTCAAAGTCCATAATCTCCCAGGTCTGACCTATCATATGCTCTGTTCCCGATGCGGGACGCGAGCTGCCAGTATATGCAATACCCATACCGGAGCTGATAAGACCCTCTACTATTTTGCGTATATCAGATGGATTACGTTCGGAAAGTCGCTGAGCAGCTTCTATACAGTTTGCCGTAGCTTCAAGAACCTGATTAGCAACGTTTTCGCAAAAATACTCGCCTGTCATCATCCTTGAAAGCTCCCAGTCAAGAATTGCAATGTATTTACCTATCATATCACCGATTCCGGCATAGAGAAGCTCCATGGGCGCTTCCGCGCAAACGGCAAGGTCGATAACAATATGTCTTGCAATCGAGCAATCATAAACTATCTTGTTATTCTGAACTACAAGGGGCGCAACCACCGATGCATATCCATCCATAGACGGTGCCGTACCGA
>SVRU01000055.1 GCA_015064665.1 Oscillospiraceae bacterium | reverse complement strand
CCTTTCCGTTCAGCACTCTGTTGAATCCGTCAATAATATGATAAAGACCTGCAGCACCGCTATCTACAACGCCCGCCTCTTTCAGAACGGTCAAAATCTCGGGAGTTCTGTCAAGAGAACGGTTCATTTCTGCCGACAGGTCCGCGAACAGCGAACGAATCGTGCTTTTAGGGGTAATTCTTGATACCGCATACTCAACAGCCTCTCTAGCAACCGTAAGAATAGTTCCCTCGGTAGGTGTCATTACCGACGAATAAGCCTGCTGAACGCCAAGCTCAAGAGCCTTACCGAGCGTTTCTGGGTCGGCTTTCGATACAGACTCAAGCCCCTTTGCTGTTCCTGCAAAGAACTGCGAAAGAATTACACCTGAATTTCCTCTTGCACCGAGAAGCATTCCGTGCGAAAGAGATTGAATAACCTTGCCGATGTTATCAGAGTTTACTGCCTCCATCTCGGAAATACCGCTTTCGATGGTCATTCTCATATTATCGCCCGTGTCTCCGTCGGGAACGGGAAAGACATTTAGCCTGTTGACCTCATCAGCATTTGAGCTCAGCTCCTCGGCGCCGCCAAATGCCATTTTTTTGAAGAACCGACCTCCGAGGTATTTAATATTTCCGATTTTGGACGATTTCTTCTTCGTTGACTTCTTTTTCTTAGGTTTATCGCTTTTTGTTTCTTTGGCAGAAATCTTTGTATCGGCTTTCTTTTCAGATTTCTTTTCAGATTTCTTTTCAGATTTCTTTTCAGATTTCTTTTCAGATTTCTTTTCGTCTTTGGAAATCAAATCCTTCTTTTTTGTTTTCTCTGCTTTCTCAACTTTGGTTTTCTTACTCTTTTCCGCCTTTGCTTTTTTGGATTTATCAGCCTTATTTGCAACAGGCGTTTCATCTGCAGAAATAATTACGTTTTCCTTATTATCAGTCATAGCAATCCTCTGAAAATGTATTATCTTTCTTTACCTACGAAAAAGAGTGCAAGTGTTCCGGGACCGGAATGAGCACCGATAACCGGACCGACGTCGGTAACTATTTCCACCGACGCACCGCACCTGTCGTGTATAAGCTTGGAAAGGTCCTCGACGTCCTTCATGCAGTCAGCGTGCGAAATATACACTAGTCCGTTCTCCTTGTCAAGAGCCGTTTCCTCATACTTCTGGGCCATGGCAAGCACCGCACTTCTTCTGCCGCGAACCTTCATAACGTTAACAAGATGCCCCTCGTTATCGACGTGCAGAACGGGTTTGATTCCGATAACATTTCCGAAAAATGCTGCCGCTGCACTTATACGTCCGCCTCTCTTGAGGTAAACAAGATCGTCAACGGTAAACCAGTGACAAATATTAAGCACGCTCTTTTCTGCAAATGTCGCGGCCTCTTCTATCGATGCACCTTCATTCTTTTTATCAACCACAAGGCGCACGAGAAGTCCCTCTCCGGCTGAAGCAGCAAGAGTATCCACGACAATAATTTTTGAATCGGGATAGATTCCGCAAAGCTGCTTTGCAGCAAGGCGAGCTGAATTATATGTAGTACTGAGCCCCGATGAAAATCCGAGATAAAGCACGTCGCGGCCTTCTTTTAATATTTCTTCAAATGCCGAAATAAAAGTCGCGGAATTTATAGCCGACGTCTTTGCAACAAGTCCCTCTCTCATTTTGTCATAAAAGCTTTTCGAATCCATTTCGTAATTTAGGTACTCTTTATTTTCGTTTTCGAATCTAAAGGTAAGAGATGCTGATTTTACCCCCCATTTTTCCAAAAGCTCAGGGCTGATATCACATGCCGAGTCTGTAAATATAACGTAATCTCTCATAATCCGTCTCCTTAATTATAGGCTAATTTTCTCGCTGATATTCATCTGTCATTTTCTTCAGGTTTGCGTTTATCTGTTCTAAGCACTTATACATTATTATTCTTTCCTCAGCACTTATTCCGCGGCTTGCATTGTTTATTATTTGCTCAACTCTTTTGAAGACACTGCAACCCACCTCAGAGCCTAGCGCTGAAAGCTCGTAATGTATTTTGTAACGTTTATTTGAACGCTCTTTAATGACCAAATACCCGTTCTCCTCGAGAAATTCAATAGACCTTGAAACATTAGCTTTATCATCACCGCTGATACTGCATAACTCTTTCAAGGTCATCGCACCGCGTTCATAAAGATAATAAATATAAGATACGTGTTGGCTCTTAAGATTCCATTTTGCCATTTCACTCACTTTAATTTTCCTTATGTTGCGGGTGAGGCTTGTTATGCTGCGGGTAAATGTCTCAAAACGTTCTATCATCTTTTTCTCCAATTGTTGTTTTTACAACATTTTAATTATAACACAGCATTTGCCTTTTGTCAACAATATATTACATATATCTTATATGCTTTAATGTTTCAACTTCCAGCCGTAAGAATGAACAATCCGAACCAGCTCTGAATTTTCGAGAGAGCGAATTATTCACTCTTGCCTAAGCGTCATCCAAACTGCCAAGTATGCGCTTTGCTCTGTATAAATAACTCTTGATATATTTCTGTTTTTTAAATTCATTTTTGAACATAAAAATATCAAAGATAATCAGCATTGGCGGAATGATTGAAATTCCACGCATTCGAATGCATTGAACGATAAACAAAACTATCATCATAAAGAAAAAGAAATGATATACGGGTTCAGTTACGATTACGCCGCGAATCTTCGTTATACCGTTTTTCTCAACGATTTTTGCGTTAAGCGTAGTTCCTTGAACGAATCCGTTGTCCTTGGAGGGACCTCCAACAAGCTTACATTTTAATTTAATTCTGTTTTTGGTCTTTTCCTCAACAGTAATCACATGTCTGCCCCGAGATGAATCAACTCGGACATTTCGGTTGACAGCCTCATTGTTCAAAAGCATAGAAATGACCTCTTCACGCGGAGCTGCATAATCAATATTTATAAACTTCATTTTCCACCCTCATAGACAAGAATTCATTGATTGAATTCAACCACTGTAACACCGGCGTCGCCTTCACCGTATGCACCGTGTCGATAGCTCTTTATTCTCTTATCATTCTTAAAAAACTTCCAAAGTGCAGCGCGTAAAGCCCCTGTTCCCTTTCCGTGAATTATTCTTACAGACGGAACACCTGCAAGCACGGCATCGTCAAGATACTTATCGACAACAAACCATGCATCATCGCCTATCATACCACGCACGTCAACTTCCGAGCGAAAAGTTGAAACAATACTCTTCTTAACCTTTCCTTCGCTAACCTTGGGCTGAACAGGCTTTTTCACAAACTTTGTTTTTCCGTCGATAAGTCTAAGCTTATCCTCAGAAACCTTAGTTTTCAGAATTCCCGCCGTAACAGACACAAGCCCGTCTTTGTTTTTAATAGCGGTAACAACACCCTCTTGACCGAGATTAACAAGATAAACCTTATCACCGACAACAAGAGGTCTTGGCAATTTGTAATCATCGTCAAGCGCAAGCTTATCAAGGTCAATTTCGGCAAACAACCCCTCGCTCTCGCAAAGTCTGCGTCGAACCTCATCACGCGCAAGATTCATCATTTCAAAACGCTTTTCCTTGTCCTCTTGTTTACGGATATCCTCAAGCTGACGGAATATAAATTCGCTGGACATTCTCGCACTGTCCAATATCTGCCTTGCTTTTTGCGTGGATTTTTGAATTTCCTCTTCGCTCTTAGCAAGTTTTATCTTCATTTCCTCCTCAGCCTTGCGCTTAAATGTTTCGAATTCCACGCGAAGTTTTTCCGCAGCGTCGCGCTCCTTTTCCATAGCTATTCTGTTCGTGTCAAGCTTTTCGATTACGTCTTCAAAACGCTTGTTTTCTCTCGCAATAAGCTCGTTTGCACGAGTTATTACATCAGAGGATAAGCCAAGCTTTTCGGAAATTGCAAAAGCATTGGATTTACCCGGTGTTCCCACTATTAGCCTATATGTCGGACGAAGCGTTTCAATGTCAAATTCGCATGATGCATTCTGTACTCCTGGCGTTTCAAGCGCATACGCCTTCAGCTCAGCGTAGTGAGTTGTGGAAGCCGACAGAGCGCCCGAACTCTTTGTTTTTTCAAGTATGGATATAGCGAGAGCTGCGCCCTCTATCGGATCGGTTCCCGAGCCAAGCTCATCAAAAAGAACGAGAGAATTCGGACCGACTCTATTCAGTATATCAACTACATTCACCATGTGAGATGAAAAGGTTGAGAGCGACGCTTCGATGCTCTGCTCGTCGCCTATATCGGCAAGAACCTCTTCAAAAATACCTATAACAGAGCTTTCAAGAGCAGGAATCTGAAGCCCGGATTGCGCCATCAACGTCAGAAGGCCCATAGTTTTAAGCGTTACGGTTTTACCGCCCGTATTCGGTCCCGTTATAATCAGCGTATCAAAGTTTCCGCCTATCGAAACGTCAATTGGCACCACCCTATCGCTTGCAATCAAGGGGTGTCTTGCACGCTTTAGATCAATCTGTCTTTTTTTGACAATTGTCGGACGTTCTGCCTTCATCTGAATAGCAAGCGCAGCGCAAGCAAATGCAAATGCGAGTTCGGTAATATTATGGTAATTAAGCGATATTACGCTTGAAGATTCGGCGCATTCCGCGGACAGTTTTGAAAGAATCCTTTCAATTTCATGTGCTTCACTGCTTGCTAAGCTTTTAAGCTCATTGTTTGCATCAACAACTGCCATAGGCTCAATAAAAAGGGTTGCTCCTGAAGCAGAGGTATCGTGAACAAGACCCTTCATTTCATTTTTATATTCTGCCTTTACCGGAACAACGTATCTTCCGTTTCGCATAGTTACGAGATTTTCCTGAAGATATTTAACCCTCGTTCCGCTTACGTAGCTTTGCAAAGTGTCTTTTATTCTGTTGTTGGCAGCCTTGATTTTTCTTCTTATTTCTGCGAGCTCGGGACTCGCTTCGTCGGCAATAAGCTCCTCGGAAATAATAGCTCGGGTTATTTGAGTTTCAAGCTCGCGATTAGGCATGAGTCTTCTGAATATCTCATCGAGTGAGGTATCAAAAAGCTTGTCCGTATTTATATAATCCAAAATCATTCTGGATGATCTGAAAAGCGCTGCTATATCAAGAAGCTCCCGCGGCGAAAGGACCGCGCCCTTATACGCACGTTCCGCCGAAGCAACAACGCTCTCTTCTGCATAAAAAGAGGGATACCCCTTAGCGTTTATCAGACGCTTTGCGTCCTCCGTTCTCGTCTGACATCTGACTATATCTTCATAATCGACCGACGGAGTTAACGAATAAGCCCTCGCCTTCGCACCATCAGTTGAGGCGCATTCGGCAAGCATTGCTATAATTTTATCAAATTCAAGTATGGAAAGAACCTTGCTTGTAGAAAGCATTTTTATCTTTTTACCTCTTTATAAAATTCAAGTGATTTAAACGAACGCTCAAGCTGATTAAGTAAATACTCCTCCGTCGCCCTTGCAAAAAGCTCCATATCCTCATCAGATATCTTGAAAGAAAAAATCTTTTCAAGCGGACAGTGAATACAATATCCAAGCGCAAATTTTGCCCCCTCCGTGAGAATGCAGACAGCCTGACTTTCATGCGGATTTTCGGGTTCAAGGTGCATTGACTCCGCTTTTTCGTGACAGTTGTAGCATCTGATTGAACCCGCCATTATTTCAAAGTAAAAATTGCCGAGCTTTTCCGCACATTGCGAACAGGCTAGAACGTCGGGCATAAATCCAATTATCGAAGCAACTCTTATTTCAAACGCCGCCTTAATCTTGTCGAAGGAATATTTGTTTTCGGAAATAGCATAAAGTGAATTTAAGGCGAGCCTTAACAGATCACGCTCAGCTTCAGCAACGGCAACGTCATCAACAACCTCAGCGATATAGCTTGCAAGCGCAAGTCCGTCTATCGTATTTCTAATGCCGAAAAAGCTCTCAATAAGCGACGCCTCTTTTACCTGATAGTATTCACCTTGTTTATACAAAACAAAATTAGAATAGCAAAACTGCAAAGTGGACGACATCTTGCGGCTTTTGAGCGACCTGGCGCTTCTCGCAAGAGCGCTGACAATACCCATCTCCTCTGTAAATATCGTAATCAGTCTGTCCGCCTCTCTTATATCGGTGGTTCTGATTACAAGTCCCTTTACCTCTGTCGTTATCATATATCTTCTTTTCTGTATCCGAGATTGGATATATTGAACTCACTGTCACGCCAATTTTCCTTGACCCTTACGTAAAGATCGAGAAAGACTCGTGTATCAAGCATTTTTTCTATATCTTCTCTTGCGTAGGTTCCTATTTTCTTTATCATAGACGCGCCCTTGCCTATAATAATTCCCTTATGCGATGCTTTTTCGCAATATATTTCGGCTCTGATGGAAACGACACCTTTTTTCTCTTTCCACTCCTCTATTGCCACGGCAGTTCCGTGCGGAATTTCCTCGTCAAGTGATCGCAAAAGCTTTTCGCGTATGATTTCCGCCGCAATCTGTCGCTCGGGCTGGTCGGTAACGATATCCTCGTCAAACATCCATTCACCCTCGTAAAGAAACGTTCTGCACTCTTCAACGACAATATCTACCCCCTTGCCGTTCTTTGCGGAAATCGGAACGACGGCAGAAAAATCAAAAACCTCCGCATAAGCAGATATTGTTTTTATGACGTTTTCAGGCTGAACCGAATCAATTTTATTTATTACGAGCACGGCAGGTATCTCATCAGCCTTTATTCTTTCGATAACCTTAGCCTCTATATCACCGACAGCCTCTCTTGCTTCCACTACAAGAATGACTCCGTCAACTCCGCCGAGAGTTTCGGAGGTGGTCTTCACCATAAAATCGCCAAGCCTCGTTCTCGGTTTATGTATTCCGGGAGTGTCAAGAAATACAAACTGTTCCTCGCCAACCGTGTGAATACCGGTGATACGGTTTCGCGTTGTCTGAGGTTTTTTTGAAACAATCGCAACCTTCTCTCCGAGAATGGAATTAAGAAGAGTTGATTTGCCGACGTTAGGGCGTCCTACTATTGCAATAAATCCTGTTTTTTTCAAAATTCTCTTCTCCTCTTCTTTAAATTTCTATACCGCTTATTATTTGATTTTGTTTTTCACACTGTATATTATCGTCTTTTTGGCTTCTCTCATGATCGTATCCAAGAAGATGAAGAGTTGAATGTATAGCCAAAAAAGCCACCTCGCGAAGAAATGAATTTCCAATCTCCGCCGCCTGCTCCTTTGCCCGCTCGACAGAAATCACAATATCTCCAAGCATCGCTCCCGAAATACATTCGCTCATATCAAAATCCCCGTTATCATATATCGGAAAAGACAATACGTCGGTATGCTTATCCTTATTTCTGTATTGCTTATTAAGGCGGCGGATATAGGCGTTATCGCAAAGAGTAACAGATACCTCCGCATCATACGGAAATTTTTCTTGCTCAAGCGTTGCCAAAATCGCGCGTCTTATCACGGTTTTAAAGTAATAGTCAACCTCTTCAAATTTCTTGGTTGCGGAAAATCTGATTATTAGCTTTCTTTTATTCATCATTTCTGTCCTTTTTCTTCTGCACGGTATTTTTTTCCTATTGCTTCACGTTCATATTTGTCATACGCGGAAATTATTTTACGCACAAGGCTGTGGCGCACAACGTCCCTCTCGGAAAATTCAAATATTCCGATTCCGTCAATACCACGTAGTATGCGCGAAGCTATTGACAGACCGCTTTTCTTTCCAAAAGGAAGGTCAGTCTGAGAAAGGTCACCTGTAACAACCGCCTTTGAATTATATCCAAGACGGGTGAGAAACATCTTCATCTGTTCGGGAGTTGTATTTTGAGCCTCGTCAAGTATAATAAACGAATCGTCAAGCGTTCTTCCTCGCATATAAGCAAGCGGCGCAATCTCAATAGTTCCCCGCTCCATATGTCTTTGATAGTTTTCAGGACCAAGCATTTCAAAAAGCGCATCGTAAAGAGGTCGGAGATATGGGTCAATCTTACTCTGAAGATCGCCCGGCAAAAATCCTAACCGCTCTCCCGCCTCTACCGCAGGGCGCGTAAGAATAATTCTCGAAACAGACTTGTTTCTGAGCGCCTCGGTCGCCATGGCTACGGCAAGAAAGGTTTTACCCGTACCTGCAGGTCCGAGACCTAAAACTACCGTATTATCCTTGATAGTTTTTACGTATTTTTTCTGTCCGACGGTTTTTGCCTTTATTGGCTTTCCCCTGTTGGTTATACATATCACGTCACCAAAGCTCTCAAGCACTCCGTCGCGGTCATCGCGTACAAGACCTATGACATATTCAACGCTCTGTTCGCTGATAGACTCTCCCTCGCCCGCCATATGCTTAAGGTATTCAAGCGCACGGGCCGCCATTTCACATGATTCGGATTCGCCGCTTACAACTATGGCGTCGCCGTCTTCCGATTCCTTATTTCTGTTAAATATTTTTACGTTGAAAGCCGACTCTATCATCCTTGCATTGACGTCAAACGCGCCAAAGAGCGAAGAGGTAGATTCGCTGGATTTTGTCATAACAATCTTTTCTGTCATTTTTTATCCTTTTCTATAGTAAATCGATCTGTTTACTCGGAATTAACCTCAAAAGGCATATCGGCGCCTATTTTTTCAAGGCAAACGAATTCCGATACCATTCTGTAATCAGAATCCGAAAAATCCCCCATCGTGTTTATCCTGATAAGCGTAGACTTGGAAAGTCTTTTGTTCAGCTCATCAGCCATTTTCTCGGATGCTTCAAGCACCATTTCATCTTTGCTGAGATAAACCGATGCCTTTTGGTACGGAAGATCATATTTTCTGTATACAGCTATGGGCAGTTTCTTTTCTAAAATACTGATGCCGTCCTCTTTTTCTATTATATCACATTCTTCCCGAGTTTTCCTACCGGTTTTGAAAATATTTATATAAAAATTTAAAATTCTTATTTTATACTCAGAAAGCCGTGCCTTTTTCGGTTCTTTAACTTCGCGAAAATTCGAAACTGTCACCTCAACTGAACCTGAAACTCTGCCCGTCACTATGCCCTCTGCATAGCAAAAACCTCCACCGAGTTCACTCGAAATAACCCCTGAAATTAGCAAATCTCCTTTTTTTACAACGTCGCCAACCTTAACCGCCGCAACACCGCGCAATACGGTTATATCTTCAATGACAGCGTCACAGGTTGCAACAATATTTGAATACCCTTCCTTTTTTTGAGGTTCATCGTGTAATTCCTTTTTAATTACAGAAACGTATGCGACAGTACCTCTTCTATTAATGTTCATCCAAGACACGTTTTCGCTTTTTAACAGCATCTCATTTTCTATGTGGCTGAAATCCGACCGCGACCAGCTTGAACCAACCCGAAAACCGCAAATTGAAAGCTCGTTTTCAATTTCGCTTGCCAATATTTCATCCTCACATTCAACTCTGATATCCCAAACCCGATCCGACGATAACAGAAGAATTACAGCGCAAATTATGATAGCTGCAAATACGCCGTATCTTTTTCTGTTTCTGTATATAAAGCCGCCCAATCCATAAAGTTCGCTTTTGGTATATTCAATTTTGCCATTCAACAAATTTTCAATAGACTTGCTTTTTTTAACACCTGCATAAAAGCTGTTTTTATGAAAGCTTACGCTTAAATTATTTTTTAAAAACAACTCTGCACACCGTACCACTTCTTCTTTTTTTACCGTGAAAATTTTATATCCGAACAGTAAATAATCAATCCTTATCATAGAAATTCCACCGTACCGATCCTACCGATTATCTCAACCGTTTTGTTTTCATACACCGCAACAGAAAGGTCCGTTCCAGATATTTTAATTCTGCCTTTACGCATTTTGAGAAGAGCGCAAACGTCCGAGAAATCAAGAATAGAAATTACCCCCATTATACTGACGGAAATTGCGTTGCCGATTTTGTCAGCCTCTATATGAAATCCCGGTTGAATTTTTTGAAGGCTAAACGCTCCTTCGTTTTTGCTGTATTTCTCATTTTTTTGCATTATAAAACAAATCCTCACATAAAACTGTAATATAGTTAAATGTATGCGAAAGGATTGTTAAAATTACAATGCTGACGTCAGAATCAAAGAAAAAAAGCAGTGTGCGCACTGCTTTCGGACTGGTAATGATAACGGTAACGTTTATACTATCCGTAAAAATGTCGGGCAGAATCAATTATTATATAAAAAGCGGTTTGTCGCTATGCTTTGAGGCAATAATCGGCTCTGTTTTTCCATTTATGATAATAAGCGACATAATCGGAGAAATAGATATTTTTCAAAAAAAGAGCATATTTAAAACGGCGTTTGAAAAATTATTCAAAATTAACGGCAACGCAATCTCTGCCTTCGTTTTAGGCATAGTTTGCGGATTCCCGATAGGAATAAAAACGGCAGCAAACTTATACAGAAAACAATACGTAAGCCGCGATGAATGCGAGCGGCTCATAGCAATATCCGGCAACATGAGTCCTGCGTTTATTATTTCGGGTATTGGCGCCGCCCTTTGCAAAAGTATTAAAGCGGGTATTCTCCTCTATGCTCTTTCTATTATGTCGTCGGTATTTTTAGGTATAATTCTTGGTATTGGAAAATCAGCCGGTGACGTAATAATGCCCCATAATGAAAATAATTTTTCGCTGACAAAATCGATAAAAAACGCATCGCTGAACACAATAGGTATTTGTGGATTTATTCTGTTTTTTTCGGCAGTATGCGGTATATGCCGAGAGTTCATAAAAAACAGATTTTTATATGTATGCTTGCTTCCGTTTTTGGAAGTAAGCAATGCCGCAAAAGAGATTTCTGCCTTGATTTTTGTTGAGCAAAATCTAAAATTATCTCTGATTTCTTTTTCGGTTTCTTTTTCCGGACTTTCAATTTTCATGCAGACAAAAAGCTTTATTTCAGACCTTGATTTATCAATGAGGCCTTATTTTTTTACCAAGCTTTTCAGTGGACTTATATCGGCTCTCATAACACATTTTGTCTTAAACGTAACATAAAAAGAGGCTAACTTACTTGAAGGTAAGTCAGCCTCTTTACTAAAGAATTAAAGGAGAGACGAGCTATCTTTATCAAGATAAAGAATTGCGTTATCCTGCTTTCTGAGTATGCTTGCAGGGCAATGCTCATCAATTGATCCTGTGAGAGTCTCCTTAACAGCCCATGCCTTTGTAGGAGCAGGAACTATACAGAAGAGAACGGGAGCTTTTACCAAAGCCGGAACGGTAAGTGTAAGAGCATGAGTCGGAACGTCATCGATCTTTGCAAAGCATCCGTCGTTTACCTGCTGATTACGGCAAACTTCATCAAGCTTAACGGTTTTTACAAGAACCTTATCGTTAAAGTCTGCTACAGGCGGATCGTTAAATGCGATGTGACCGTTTTCGCCGATACCCATAACAACGACGTCGGTAGGATTTTCTTCAAGAATTTTTGCGTAGCGTTTAGCTTCAGCTTCAGGATCTTTTGCAGTGCAATCTATGTAGTTCACACTCTTAAAGGGCACGAGACCGAAAAGGTGGTCGCGGAGGAAGTTTCCGAATCCCTGAGGAGCATCCTTATCAAGTCCGATATACTCATCCATATGATAAGCATTGATTCTTCCCCACTCAATGTCCTTATCCTCTGCAAGAGATTTAAGAACGTCGTTCTGTGAAGGAGCTGCTGCAAATATTACGTTAATTTCAGCCTTCTTTGCAAGAAGCTCGGCAAATGCTTTTTTTATGTCAGCTGCCGCAACCGCCCCCATCTCACAACGGGTTTCAAATATTTTAACGTTTAATTTATCAACTTTTAATTCTTTCATTTTACACCTCAATAATTCAATATGTTATTCATAAGGAATGATAGGCAATTCCACTCCGCCCTCGGTATTTATACCCGGAAGCTTCGGAGTATCACCGTCTTTATCTTTATCATCGTTCCCTTTTCCCTTACACGATGAAAGTAAGGTTAGAGAAAGAATCATGAGAAAAAGAACGATTGCTTTGGAAATTTTTTTCATTTCCCGATTCCTTTCTTAAATTATTTAGAAAGTCTTTCCTCAAGTGCTGCGAGCTCCTCATAGAATTCAGCGGGAACTCTGGAACCAACCTGTGCATAGAACTCTCTGATACCCTTGCAGTCCTCAAGCCAAAGCTCTTTATCAACAGAAAGAAGCTCAGCGAGAGTTTCCTTGCTTATTTCTAGTCCTTCAACGTTAATATCCTCGGGGTTAGGAACGAATCCGATAGGTGTTTCAACAGCGCCGACCTTACCGTCGCAACGAGCAAGTATCCACATAAGAACACGCATATTGTCACCAAATCCGGGCCAGATGAAATGTCCTTCATCATCGGTTCTGAACCAGTTAACGTGGAAAATCTTGGGAGGATTCTTAACGATCTTGCCCATATTGATCCAATGTGCCCAATAATCACCCATATCATATCCAACGAAGGGACGCATAGCCATGGGGTCACGGCGAACTACGCCGACTGCACCGGCTGCTGCTGCAGTTGTTTCGGAAGCCATGATTGAACCGATGAACGCGCCGTGCTGCCAACCGGTTGACTGATAAACCAAGGGAGCCGTCTTTGCGCGGCGGCCGCCGAATATAATAGCGGAAATCGGAACACCTGCAGGATCGTTGAATTTATCCGAGAGACAGGGGCAATTTGCTGCCATAGCGGTAAATCTGGAGTTAGGATGAGCGCCGGAGGTGTTAACCTTGTCAGCCTTGTCATACTTAGTGTAATCCCACTTTTCGCCCTTCCAGTTAAGAGCATTCTTGGGAGGATTGTTGTCGAGTCCTTCCCACCAAATCGTATTGTCATCAAGATTGTGGCAAACGTTGGTGAATATGGTATCCTTCATCGCCGTGTAAAGAGCGTTGGGGTTTGAATTCTCATTCGTTCCGGGAGCAACACCAAAGAATCCGTTCTCGGGGTTAACTGCCCAAAGTCTTCCGTCCTGTCCGACTCTGAGCCAAGCGATATCGTCGCCTACGCACCAGGTCTTATATCCCTTGCTCTTATAAACTTCTGGGGGAATGAGCATTGCGAGGTTTGTCTTACCGCAAGCAGAGGGGAAAGCCGCAGATACGTACTTAACCTCTCCGTCGGGGCTTTCGATACCAAGGATAAGCATATGCTCAGCCATCCAGCCCTCTTTACGACCGAGATACGAAGCAATACGAAGAGCAAAGCACTTCTTTCCGAGAAGAACGTTTCCTCCGTAACCGGAGTTAACAGACCAGATAGTGTTATCTTCGGGGAAATGGCATATGTATCTGTTCTCTTCATCTATATCTGCTCTTGCATGAAGACCCTTGATAAAGTCGGGGCTGTCACTGAGAGCCTCAAGAACGTTAAGACCAACTCTGGTCATAATGAGCATGTTAAGAACAACGTAGATAGAATCGGTAAGCTCGATACCGTATTTAGCAAAATCAGAGCCAACGACAGACATAGAATAAGGAATTACGTACATGGGCTTATTCTTATAAGAGCCCTCGTAAAGCTTGGAAAGTTTTGCATAGCATTCCTTGGGGTCCATCCAGTTGTTAATGTTACCCGCATCCTCCTTCTTCGAGGTGCAGATAAAGGTTCTGTTCTCAACGCGTGCTACGTCGTTGATAGCGGTTCTGTGAAGATAGCAGTTAGGATACTTCTCCTCATTAAGCTTAAGAAGCTCACCGTTTGCTATCGCTTCAGCACGAAGAGCATTCGCCTGCTCTTCCGTTCCGTCAATAAGAATTATCTCGGAGGGCTTTACCATAGCAGCCATCTCTGCAATCCATTCGTTGACGAACTTGTTGTTTGTAACGTTTGTGTTCATTTATATTATCTCCTTAAAAAAATTACCAATTAATGCCTATTTGCAAGAAAGCACATCTTCTCACAAATACATTATAGCACATTACTTTTATTTTTGCAATATACAAATATAAAAATTTATTTTATTTAGGACAACTTTTTTTCTCTTTAGAAAGAAGCTTCTTTTTCGAAAAAGGACATACTTTTTGTTGTTTTGTCGAATTATGAAAAAACGTCTTGCGAATTGGTAAATTTTACCATTTTTAAAAAATATCTTTGTTGATTTTTTCGCTATTTTCACTCTTGATTTTACATAGAGTTTTGTGGTAAAATGTACTTGCTTGAAAAATTACCAAATTTTTCCAATTATAACAAAAAAAGGAGTTTAAAAATGGAAAACAATGCAAAAATTTTGATTTGTGACGAAAACGATGACGAAAGAACAAAGCTTATTGAAAATCTTAACCGTTCCGGATACATAAAATGCGACGAGGCAAAAGACGGAAACTCAGCTCTTGATATGATATGTAAAAACGGTTACGATGTTGTCATAGTTGACCTTTGGCTGTCCAAACTTGACGGCATTGGCATAATACGGGCTGCATCAAAGATTGAAAACAAACCGTCATTAATTCTTATGTCACCGATAAACAAGCAATCGATACTTCTTGAAGCTTCCGAATCGGGCGCTGACCTTTGTATTCCCAAGCCGTTTGATTTTTCCGGACTTGTATATCATATGGAAGCAATTTTAAAGGCTAAAAACAAGACAAGCACCGAGAAGAACATCGGTGCTGTTGCTGACATGGAAGCGCAGGTAACAAAAATCATTCATCAAATAGGAATTCCCGCGCATATAAAGGGATATCAGTATCTGCGCTCTGCCATACTAATGACTATTGATGACACAGAAATAATTAATTCGGTAACGAAAATTCTTTACCCGTCCGTCGCTAAGAAATATCAGACGACAACCTCAAGAGTTGAGCGCGCCATCAGACACGCAATAGAGGTAGCGTGGGACAGAGGCGACGTGGAAACTCTTAATTCCTACTTCGGTTACACTATACAGAATAGCCGCGGCAAACCGACGAACTCCGAATTTATCGCAATGATTGCTGATAATTTAAGATTAAAATTCAAATATGCAATGGCATAAAAATAAAGGATAAAAGCAGAACGAACCTGCTTTTATCCTTCTATTATATTTAATATGTTCAAAAATACCGTCTTCCTTCCATTGCGCGATAGAGCGTTACCTCATCGGCGTATTCTATATCGCCGCCAACGGGAATTCCGTAAGCAAGACGCGAAACCTCGATTTCATAAGGCTCAAGTATTCTTGCGAGATAGGCTGCGGTAGTGTCGCCGCCGGGCGTTGGGTTCGTGGCAACTATGACCTCTCTTACTCCCCCGTCCTTCACCCTATCTATAAGTTCCTTAAAGGTGAGGTCGTCAACGGTTACGCTATCAATAGGTGAGAGCGCACCGCCGAGAACGTGGTAAAGTCCTTTGTAACCGCGCACCTTCTCCATTACCATAACGTCCTTTGCATCCTCAACAACGCAAATAACGGTTGGATCGCGGTCCTCATTCGAACAAATTTCGCATTTTTCAGGTGAAACAGAGAGTCCGAAGCATATAGGACATTTATGAACGTCTCTCTTCAATGCGACAATCGCATCCGAAAAACGAACAGCCTCCTCATCGGTAAAATTAAGTACGGCAAAGGCATATCTTGCTGCCGTTTTCGCTCCGACGCCGGGAAGCCTTCTGAATTCTTCTACAAGCCGTTGAATAGGCGGAATGTACTCTGCCATAATTAAAACATTCCCGGAATTCCCATTGTTCCGGTAATCTTCTGCATTTCTTCAGAAGAAGCAGACTCAACCTTTTTAATGCCCTCGTTTACGGCTGCGACAATCAAGTCCTCAAGAGTTTCGATATCGTCGGGGTCGACAACCTCCTCCGAAATTTTCACGTAAAGAACCTCTTTTTTTCCGTTTATTTTAAGATTAACGACTCCGCCGCCGGCCGAAACCTCGTATTCACGCATTTCAAGCTCAGCCTGCATTGCAGCCATATCCTCCTGCATTTTTTGCGCCTGCTTAAGCATTGACTGCATATTGTTCGCGCCGCCGCCCATTCCCTGAGGCAATCTTACTTTCATAATGTTTTACTCCTTAAGCAAAAATATTATCCAAATCATTAGAGGGGGTTTGCGTATTTTGTTTCTGCATTCCCTCTATAACAATCTCGATCTTCCCCGGTTCAACACCCTCACATTCGGCAATAACGCCGCGAAGTATGGCAAAATCCGAAGCATTTGACGAGATTCTTGAAGCAAAGAATTCGCTCATTCGTATATAAAATTTTCCGTCTGAGGATCTATACGCTTCTGCACCGCCGAATTGGCTCGAAAGCGAACGCTTCAATTCGCCGATTCTCTCAACAACACTCTTCCATCTGTCGTAAACGGAAAGACTCAGATTGCCCGAACAAGCCTCTCCTTCGGGTTCGGATTCCAAAGGCGTTTTATTTGAATTAGACGGCTTAACCTGAACGGGCTTCTCGGTAGGAACGCCGAGCTTTATCATTGCAATCTGCTTTTCAAGCTCCTCAACTCTAACGGCGAGCGACTCTGCCGAAACGACGAGCTTTGAATCGCACATCCTCGTCAACGCTATTTCCGCAATACTGCGCTTTGAGTTTACAGCGCGCTGCATATCAGCCATTGCAGATTCAAGAAGCGAGGTATGATAAGAGAGCTTTGCCATAGTAAAATTATCGGCAATTCTCTTAAGCATTTCGTATTCAACGTCGGTAAGGTCAAGATACTGTTTAGCTTTATCCGTGTTTTTTACAACCATTATATCGCGGTAGGAATCGATTATCTCCTGCCAAAAGACAGATATATCGCCGCTTCCCATAACGACATCGCGAACAACGCTGTAAACGGTGCCGAAATCAGCTGCGCCGACAGCTTCTATAAGCTTATAAACGGCAGCTCTGTCACCCGTTCCTATCGTGGATGCAACGAGATTTGCATCTATATGCGCTCTGGAGCCGGCACAAAGCTCAAGAAGGCTGACGGCATCTCTCATTCCGCCCCTTGAAGCTCTTGCTATAAGACGGGCGCCGTCGTCACCGAGATCGATTTTTTCGGCAACCGATATTTTTTTCAGTCGGTCGATTATAACCTCGGAGCTCATACGCCTAAAATCAAATCGCTGACATCTTGAAACGATAGTCGTAGGAAGCTTATTATATTCGGTGGTTGCAAGTATAAACACGACGTACAACGGAGGCTCTTCAAGCGTTTTAAGAAGAGCGTTAAACGCCGCGCCCGACATCATATGAACCTCGTCGATTATATAAACGCGGTATTTAAGAACTGCGGGAGTGAAGGTGATTTCATCCTTTAGGCTTCTTACGTCACCGACGCCGTTGTTGCTCGCGGCATCCATTTCGATAACGTCGGTAGCAACGCCTGCGTCTATTGAACGGCACGCTTCGCACTCGTTGCACGGGTTTCCGTCTTTTGTATTAAGGCAATTAACTGCCTTTGCAAGAATTTTAGCACAGCTTGTCTTTCCGGTTCCGCGTGAGCCGCAAAAAAGATATGCGTGCGATACTCTTCCGTTCGCAACCTCATATTTAAGTATATCGGTTATTGCCCTTTGACCGCAAACATCGTCAAAATCAAAGGGCCGCCATTTTCTGTAAAGCGCCTTATAATCCGACATAAGCTGCCCTCCTCGTCCGATTAGTAAAAAGGCGTAGGCGAAAATCGCATACGCGCAATACTCGATAGGTTGGAAAGAGCCATACACCCCTCCGTCGAAATACCCTTACACACGGTAACCGCCCCGTCTGCTCCGAACAGGCAACCTTGCGGCACATCCGATAAACCGCTTAATGCTGCTTGGTTCCCCACCTGACATGGTTCACAGCCTCGAATTGCGCAAGACCAATTCTTCAACACAGACGAAAACGGTGCAGACTGCACAAGAGCAGCCCTCGGGACGGGAATGAACCCCTGCTATAGCGGATTTCAGGTACAAGGCGCCGCTACCTCCCCGGCTGGTATGACTCCATCCAACACACCGAACACTTACAATATATTATACCAAATACAAACGAAAAATGCAATACATTTTAAAGATTTAATTATTTATTAAAATTCAAATCAAAAAACCGCCGTTTACGTTGAGTATTTCGCCCGTGATAAAGGCAGCTTTTTCACTTGCAAGGAAAAGCGCCGCCTGGGCAACCTCGATAGGTTTTCCGATTCTCATAAGAGGTGTATCATTCTCAAGAGCACGCATATCTTCTTTTGATAGGGATTTATTCATATCGGTATCAATAACGCCGGGGGCAATACAGTTAACCGTAATTCCTGACGG
>SVRU01000054.1 GCA_015064665.1 Oscillospiraceae bacterium | reverse complement strand
AGAGCAATGACTACCTTCGGTCAGGCCCGTATCTTTACAAGTCGCTGAAACTGCAATATCGGTAACAATCGTATGGGTTTCACTTTTGGAAATAGCTTCTTCCTCTGCCTCTGCACAGATACTGCAGGTTCTAACTCGCTTGCCCTCTTCTTTGCAGGTTGCTTTTTTGACAGTATTCCAATCCCCAAAAGTGTGCTGGCAATTGATAGGATTGTCACTTGTTTCCTCGGTTGATTGTTGGTTGTTATCAATTGGATTGTTATCCGTGCTGTCGCATGAGGACAGAACAAACAAGCAGATAAAAGATAAAGACAAAAGGACCCATACAATCTTTTTCATAAATGCACCTCCAACATAATGGAAATTATACGTTTATAATTATAGCTTATTTTGTGATGAAAGTCAATATTTTTTGTGCTTGTTCAAGACGGAATGGAAATATAGTCACCTATAATGATATGGTATCGTTCAAGAAAGGGTAGTGTGTTATAATAAGGACAACATCTTTCCCCAAAAATAGTTGTTGTCCTTAAAATAACACCAAACAGGAGCGTGTTACAATAAGGACAACATTTTTATGGGGTTTGTCTTTAAGATGCCTTCGCCATGGGCATTTGCGCCGCACTGAGCATATTCTTGATAAATATTCCGTACCCCTCGGTTGGCTCGGCTATACATAATCAAGCGAAGCGAGTCGGCAAGCTTGCTTGTCGGTGAGCGAGCGCAGATTGCTCCGCGAGCGTTTTGCGATTAGCAAAACGAAGTGCGATACACGACCGAAGTATTTCGGTCAGCTCGCAAGGAGTATAAATATTCCGTATCCCTCGGTTGGCTCGGCTATCATGACGTGCGTGACAGCGCCGACGAGCATTCCGTTTTGAATGATGGGAGAGCCACTCAGGTGTGTGGTCAATAAAAGACAACAAAAGTTGAAAAATTATTTCACATTTTCATATTTTAATTGAATCTTTTTCGCATATTCACGGGGGGTAGACTTGGTTTTTCTTTTGAATGCATAGCTGAAATACGATTGTGATGAAAAACCGCATTCATATGCAATTTGTGTCAGTGTTTTGGAGGTGGAGGTCAGAAGCTCGATTGCCTTTTTTATTCGTTGCTCCTCGATGTAGTTACGTAGATTTCTTCCGGTAGATGCTTTGAACAGCTTGTGAAAATATATCGGACTGAAATTCGCTCTTTCGGACAACGACTCTAAGGATAATTCGTCCGAAAGATTGCTTTTAATATATTGTATAGTTTGTTCTATGACTTTTCGATTGCTTGATTTAGGTTGATACGCCTTTTTATATGAGTCGGCTCTTTTATCAAGAGTGTATATCAGATTCAGTAAAAGGCTTTGAATAAGAATATCTTCCTTTGACGCACCGTTATTATAGCTTTCGCAGAGGGCTGTCAATGTTTCTTTAATATCCTTTACATCGGGCAGATCAAAAAAATCGGGGAGGGAGGATAGAAGATCAAAAAGATCGCCTTCGCTGACTATTATATGAATGTAATAACATTTAAAGGGCAGCTTGGTATGACGAATTTGTCCCGGTTTAGCACATATAACGGTGTTCTGTGTAATCAGGTGTGAAGTGTCGTTTATATAGGAGATACCTCCATTATCTAATGAGAGCTCAATTTCAAACATCGTTGTTTTTCTAATGGGAGTAATTGTTTTATTTTTATGCGCAATTTGTGCGTTATAAATCCCCGCAGCGACGATATCGGGCAGAATTATTTTTTTCATATAGCCTCACAATGCTAAGAAATCTAATAAAAATGGCAAAAAAACTATATATTGTAGTTAAAAAATATTATACAATAAAATAGAAAGCCTGTCAAGGAGGAGATAATTGTGAAGGTTACAGACGTTAAAGTATTTGTTGTCGATTGCTTCCGCACAAACTGGGTATTCGTAAAGGTTTGTACAGATGAAGGTATTGACGGTGTCGGTGAGGGGACGCTCGAATACAAGGAAAAGGCGCTTGTGGGTGCTATCGAGCATATAAAAAGTTATCTTGTGGGCAAGGACCCACGACAGATAGAGAAGCATTATCACGATATTTACAGAGATGCTTATTGGCGTGGTGGTGCGGTGCTTATGTCTGCGCTATCGGCGGTCGAGATGGCACTTTGGGATATTCTTGGAAAATCGCTTGGCGTTCCTGTATATCAGCTTCTCGGAGGCAAGGTCAACGAGGATTGCCGCATATACGTCAACGGTTGGTTCGCGGGAGCAAAAGAACCCGAGGAATTCGCCGAAAAAGCAAAAGAGGCGGTAAAACGCGGTGTTACTGCTATGAAATGGGATCCTTTCGGAAAGAGTTATTTAGAGATATCAAACAAGGAATTCGACAAGGCGCTCCATTGTATTGCTGCCGTGCGTGATGCGGTGGGTGATGCGGTGGACCTGCTTATCGAGGCTCATGGCAGATTTGACGTGCCAACAGGAATCAAAATTGCGCAAGAGGTAGCGCAGTTTAAGCCAATGTTCCTCGAAGAGCCCGTACCGCCGAACAATATTGAGGCGCTCGAAGCTGTAAGGGCAAAGTCTCCCGTACCTATTTCTGCGGGCGAAAGATTATATACCCGCTTTGATTATAATGAGCTGTTTCGTCGCCGCGCCGCTGATTATATCCAACCGGATATCTCCCACGCGGGTGGAATTATGGAATTGAAGAAGATCGCCGCTATCGCGGAGGCAAATTACATTCCCTTCGCTCCGCATAATCCGTCAGGCCCTATCGCAAACGCCGCAACCCTTCAGCTTGCGGCTTGCTGTCCGAACTTCTGTATTCTTGAAATAATGTATAGCGATGTGGAATGGCGTTGTGACGTGACGAATGAAAACTTGATTTACGAGAACGGGCGTATAAAAATCGGTGATAAACCCGGGCTCGGTATTGAACTTAACGAAAAGGCTTGCCTTGAACATCCTTACGTTGAGCATAATTTAAGGCACTACACGGGAGCGCTCACTGACATCAGACCTGTAAAGACGAAATTTTATTTTTGAGGTGTGCAATGAAAACAGTTTTAATAACCGGTGCCTGCATAAACACAGGTGTTGCAATAGTAGAAAAGTTTGCATCCGAGGGATATAATGTGATCTTTACGGGAAGAAGCATGGAGAAGGTACATGCGGCTGAAAAAGAATACAAAGCAAAATTCCCCGATGTGCAGATAATTGGTTACAATATCGATTCACTTATCGACGAAAGAACTGTTGACGAGGAGTCGGTGGAGAAAATGTTTGCGGATATTGATGCAAGAGGGCTTTTTGTGGAAGCGCTTGTTCTCAATGCAGCAGATCAGGGACTTGAGCAAAAGATATTTGAGAATCCTTTGACCGATTTTATGAAGGTCATAAATACTAACGTTGTCTGGAATTATTGCCTCTCGGAGCGTGCGGCAAAACGAATGAAGGAAAATGGCGGCGGTAATATAGTTTTTATCAACTCAAATACTGCCTACCGTGCAATACCCGACAGAGTGGCATACGTAGCCTCGAAGGGCGGTCAGCTCGGTCTTATGCGCGCCCTCGCGCTCGACCTTGGAAAATTCAATATCCGAGTTAACGCAGTTTTACCCGGTATGATAAAGACCGACAGATGGGAGAAAAATCCCGACTTTTATAAGAATATTCCTTCGCGCTTTACCCCAATCGGTGACGTCGCTGTTGGCGAGGATATCGCTGACGCCGTATATTATTTCGTTGCTCACGCAAGAAATACCACAGGAGCAGAGCTTGTGGTTGACGGCGGCAATACAATTCAGCTCTATCCGATAATTCCAAATGAATAAATCAAATTGAGCTGAGTCATTTGCTTAGCCATAAAAAAGAAAAAGCGAATGTTTCTTACCGAAAGGTATCGAACATTCGCTTGCTTTGTTGTATTTTGTTTTTATGCCGCTTTCGTCTGAATCTCACTTTTTGCCGCATTCAGCATGTTTTCTATAAATATCCCATACCCCTCGGTTGGCTCGGCTATCATAACGTGTGTTACCGCGCCGACGATTTTGCCGTTCTGAATGATAGGGCTGCCGCTCATTCCGCGAACGATGCCGCCCGTCAGGGCGATGAGCATCGGGTCGGTGACCTTTATTTTGAATGATTTCGAGCCGGTGGAGTTAATATCTATTTCGGTAATTTCAATTTTGTAGCTTGATTTTTTGCCGCCTTTAACCGTTGAGATTATCTCGGCTTCTCCGAGCTTTATTTCCTTCTTTTTTGCCACGGGTAAGGGGGTCGCATCATCGACGTTATAATTGTCAAACACACCGAAGACTCCGCATTCGCTATTCTTGTCGATACTTCCGATACATTTTTTATTTAACACGCCCGACAGCTCGCCGGGTTTTCCTATCTCGCCGCGAGTTACACCGCCGAGAATAACTCCCGTTGCCTCCCCCGCGCTTAGTTCAACGAGATTTCCGCTTTCCGAGTCGCATACTCCGTGTCCAAGACCGCCAAATGCGCCTGTTTGGGGGTCGATAAAGCTTACCGTGCCTATTCCGCACGCGGCTCGTTTGAGGGTTATGCCGAGCTTGTATGCTCCGCCTTCGTATTTCGGAATTACGGTTACCGTCATTTTTTCACCGCCGCGTATAATATCAATATTGACTGCGCCGCCCTTGTAGCCTTCAAGCGCCTTTTCAATATCCGCGGCTTCCTTTATTTCAGTGCCCGAAACCGAAAGTATTTTATCTCCTCGCTTCAATGCAGAGTTGTCCTTTGCTGAGCTTACCGTAACTTCCTTTTCCTTAATTCTTATTCCGAAAACGTCGCCGCCGGGAATAAGATAAAGCCTTTGATTTTTGTCCTTTAATTTGTTAAATAATAGTTCGTAAAACCTTGATGATATCTTTATGTCAGCCGATTTATTTGACACGCCTGCCTGTGTGCAAAAATATTCTTCAGATAATACCTTGTCCGAAGCTTCTCCGATTTCAGAAGCAAACACACTTGTTCCGCCAAGTATGAAAAAGAGCTGTAGTATAAATAATAAGAGGGCAATCCTCTTTAATCCAAATCGTTTCATATCTCATTACCTTTCGATTTTTCGCTTTTGCCTACAAATACTTTGAGTCAAACTTGACGTAAATATGAGTAGAAAAATTTAGCTTATTCTCATTTTTTGACAAAAAAAGAGTGCTCTTATAAAAAGAACACTCTTATATATGCGCTGTACATTTTGAATTCGGAAATTGCGTAAACCGAAAGAATTTTAGACGCTTTGATTTTTAAGGTAAGAGTAGCCTCGCTGTCCTCTCCGTTTTGGGAGAAAACGAGGTCAAAGCCCGAGAAGCGCGCAGTTTTTCCAAGCTCTTCGCGCGTTGCGTCGCTTATTTCGCGGCATTTTCGCCACCTCGTTATTATATGAAAGCTGTTATTCGATTTTTGCATAAAAACTCTTACTACGCTATCTCCAAAAACCTCGTTTAAAAGCACCTTGAAAAAATACGCTATTCCATCGGGAGAGACGTCGACGTATCCGTACAGGTCGGGTGAGATATCGGTAATTATCGCTCCGCGGAAATTGTTATCAAAAAATTTCTCGGTTGAGGCGGAAATGTCGGATACTCTCAACGTAGTAATCGTAAAATTGTTTGGAGTGCTTTCGGATATCAGCCTTCTGATTTCGTTATAGCCGTGTATCATTCTATTGAAATTGCCGCTCTGTTAAGGTTACTTAAAAAATCGGTTATTTTTATACTATCGATCATTGCGTCGATAGCCGTGTCAATTATTTTACCGATTTCATTCTGAACGTATACCGACGTAACCGAGTCAATGCAGCTCTCAAAATGCTCGTCGGTTTTATTCGTCTTGTAGATTATTACATATCCGTTTTCGTAGTCGCTTGACACCTCAAGAAGCTCGCTTACACTGAAATATGAAAGCTCAAATGCGGCTTTTTCAAGCTCAGAATAATATATTTCATCGAGGTTGTGCCTTCCGATTATTTCGCCGTTGATAACGTCTGACGCAGCCGTCGATGAGACTCCGATTATATAGTTTGCAACGGATTCGTCTCCGTAGTTTGCCTTTTCAATTATTTTTTCTCTTATCTGAGCGGCGCGTGTTTCGGAAAAATAGTCCTTGGGAAGATATGCTCTTAAAACTCTCGCGCAATCATCGCTGAAATAAAAATTTCTAACGTCCTCTGAGGTATATTCCAGCTTGCCTTGAACCGTCTGTTCAAGAAATTCGCCCTGCATATATCCCGCATAGTATTCAAAAACGCGAATGGAAGCAACGTTATATCTTAAAAGCAGGTCCTGAACCGAATAATTCATATTCATCTCTTTAAGAGATTCCAGATATTTATCGTAATCACCGCCAAAGCCCTCGATTTTCTGACCGTCGTAATATCCGCCGTTGACGCTGACCTTGATAAACTCGGATACCGTTTTATCAAATTCCGAGGAATAAGGGTCGATTCCGATTTTTTTCGCTATATGTAAAACCGAATATATGTCGGCTATTCTTGCCTTTATAAGCTCGTCAATCCTTGCTATATATTCTTGCTTGTTTTCGCCTGACCATACCGACGTATCGCCGCCGTCAACCGATTCCCTCATATTAAGAAAAAGGGCTCTGTAAAGCTCGTATTTAACGTCATACTTCTTGCCGTCGTATTCTATCGTCATCGCGACCTGAGACTCAAGATCAGAGCTTTCTACAGGCGGATAATCTTCATCACCGCATGAAATAAAAGAGAAAAGCAGTACCGTAAGCATTATAAAAGCGGCAATTTTTTTCATAATCCAACTCCATTCCGTTGCCGTACGGCAACCGATATATTCTAACTTATACTATTATACATAAATATTATTAAAAAATCAAGAACAATAAAAAAATATACAAAAGGTTTGCAATCTTTGAAAATATGTGCTAAAATAGGGTATATACTATTTTATAGGAGAGCGATATGGAAGAAATTTATACAGTACCGTTTTCAAAAATTATTGACGAGTTTCATCTTGAAACGATATATTTGCCGGATCTTCCCGAAAAGCTTGTAATCTCATCGACCAGGGTAAACCGTCCCGGTCTTCAGATGGTTGGCTTTTACGATCATTTCGAGCAGGAAAGGCTTCAGATTATAGGAAAAGTAGAGCATCTGTTTATAGCGCAGCTTGCGCCCGAGGAGCGCACGCGCAGGCTTGAGGATTTCTTTCGGGCAGCTCCCGTCGGCGTTATCGTAACCTCTTCTATTGAGATTTCGCCGGAGATGGTTTCAATGGCTGAAAAATACAAGGTTCCTCTTTTGCGCACTTCCGAGAGAACGTCACCCTTTATGGCGGCGGTAATAGCGTTTTTGAACGTTCAGCTCGGTCCGCGTATTACGCGTCACGGTGTTCTTGTTGAGGTGTACGGCGAGGGTATTCTTTTGCTCGGTGAATCCGGTGTAGGAAAAAGCGAGACGGCAATTGAGCTCGTAAAGAGAGGTCACCGCCTTATTGCCGACGATGCGGTTGAAATTAAACGCGTTTCGGCAACTACTTTGGTCGGAAGAGCGCCCGAGATAATTAAACACTACGTAGAGCTTCGCGGCATCGGAATCGTTGACGTGCGCCGTCTTTTCGGTATGGGCTCGGTTAAGGAAACCGAAAAAATCGATCTTGTGATTAATCTTGAAAACTGGCAGGAAAACAAGATGTATGACAGACTCGGTCTTGAAGCAACGACCGTGGAGATTCTCGGCATCAATGTTCCCAGTATCGTTTTGCCCGTTTGTCCCGGACGAAATCTCTCCGTCGTTATTGAGGTTGCGGCAATGAACAACCGCCAGAAGAGAATGGGATACAATACTGCGGAGGAATTCAATAAGCGTCTTATGGAGTCTATGGGACTCTGATAAAATGGCGAAAAATGTAAAAAAACAAAGAAAGTATATTTTGAAATGACAGTGTAGTATAAGAGAGACTGTTTCACTTAGACGTAACTCAATAAGAGCGAGGATTCCGCAAAATACGGTTTCTTCGCTCTGTTTTTTTGCTTTATGTCAATTTTAAGTATTCGAAAAACTCTTTTGTAATACTTTGATTATCGAAGGCATAATATTAAACAAAAATGAACGGAGGATATTATGAATAAAATATATCAAAAGGATTGTGAGAGTACTTGCGAGTTCAGCCTGCCGGATTATCTCGGGGACGTAAAGAAAATACTTACCGTTTCAGCTTCGGCGATTCCGTCGGGGCGTTTTGTCGGGAGCGTAGAGGTTGATTTTTCGGGTGTGGTTTCCTACGATATTCTTTATCTCGATTCGGAAGGGAAGCTTACCGGACTTAATCTCACGTCGGATTACGACTGTTCTGTACCCATTAACGAAGAGTCATACGTCGATTCTTTCGGTGAAGCTCGCATTGCAAGCGTTGCGGTGAGGCTTACGGGGCCGAGAAAGCTCACGGCAAAGTCGGTTGTAACCAATAATATACTGTTATCGCTCGAAGACCTTGTTGATTATAGCGGGGACGTTTTTTCTGATGAAAATTCACCAGAGATCGCGAGCAAGACGGTAACAGTTGAAAGAAGTGTATTTGCATCTGGCACTGAGAGAGAATACGCCGAAGAAGCTGAACGGCTAAACGGAATTACGCCGGACGAAATTGAAATACTCGCAACGTCAGGAGCAGTACGCATAACCGAGAGTGAGGCGGGCGAGGGCGGTGTGACCGTGCGCGGCGAAATTATTATAACGGCAATCGTCAGAACCGACGAGCAACCGCCCTTTGCAATAAAAAAAGTGATTCCTTTCGAGGAAACCGTGAATTTTGAGGGGTTAAATTCCGGAATGCAGGTTATGTCAGACGGTTATCTTACGTCGGTTACGGCAGGAGTGTCTGAGGATGCCGAAGGAAGTATTATAACAGTTAACGCGATTTCGGAGCTTTACTGTATTGCGTCTGAAAACAAAGATTTGACGGTTACTACCGATGCATATCTTAAAAACCGTGACACGAACGGAAAATACGAGGATTTTGAATACAGAAGCATCGTTTGCGCGTCCTCTGCAGAGGCGAAATTTTCTTTGGAAAAGAGCCGCGCTGAAATAGGCTGCGAGAATGCGCGTGATATACTTAAGCTTTCGGCAGAGGTTAAAAATATTGATAAAAATACAACGTCAAGCGGATTTGTCATCAGTGGCGAAGCGTCATTCATGGGAGCATGCGGGGAGATTGCGGACGACGGCAATACGACGTATTTTCCGGTTAAGTTTACCTCGCCGTTTTCCGTAAATGTCAATTGCAACACGAATATACCAAGCTCTGCAGAGGTTGACTGCACGGTTATGCCGGTTGATACCGAGGTTTATATGGATTCGGATAAATTAAGCGTTACTTGCGCCTTAAAGATAGGGTACCGTGTAACAAAATCCGATAGCTTGCGCAGAATATACGAATGCAATACGGTAGGAGAGGAAGAGTATAAAAGCTCTCTTTCGAACATAACTGTGTATTATCCCGAAGCGGATGAATGTCTGTTTGATATAGCCAAGAAATTTCACACGACCGGCGCCAAAATAGCGCGCGACAATAATCTTGCAGAAGAGACGTTTGCTGATTTTCAGGCACCCGTGTCAATTTCAGACGTGAAAAAGTTAATAATAAGATAGTAAAAAGGCGGAGTTTTTGACAGCTCCGCCTTAAAAAAATAATTTTAGTTTTGTTCAAGCCAGTTTTTGCCGTGGCTTACCGAAACCGTCAGAGGAAGAGAGAGCTTTGCGGCGTTTTCCATTTCGCGTTTTACGATTTCCATACAGATATCTCTGTCACGCTCCAAAACCTCAACGATAAGCTCGTCATGGACCTGCATAACTATTCGCGCGTCAATTCCCGATTTTTGTAAAGCTTTATTTACATTTATCATTGCAAGCTTCATTATGTCGGCTGCCGCGCCTTGAATGGGCGCATTCATCGCCACTCTCTTGCCGAATGCCCTGAGCGTTCCGTTTTGCGCGTTAAGCTCGGGAATATACCTTCTTCTGCCCATGGGGGTAACCGTGTAACCTTTTTCGGTCGCATCCTTGACAACCTTTTCAAGATATGCATCTACCATAGGGTAGTTGTAAAGGTAGCTTTTTATATACTGTGATGCAACGGCGGTAGTTGTTCCTATATCCTTCGCAAGTGAAAAACCGCTTATTCCGTAAACGATTCCGAAGTTTACTGCCTTCGCGCGCTTTCTCATATCGTCGTTTACCGATTCCTCAGGTATTCCGAAAACGGCGGCGGCTGTCTTTTTGTGAATATCCTCGCCGCTTTTGAAGGCTTCCGTCATGTTATAATCCTCAGAAATATGAGCGAGTAATCTTAGCTCTATCTGGGAATAATCTGCATCTACGAGCGTGTAACCTTCTTCGGCAATGAAATATCTGCGCATCTCGCGGCCCATTTTCGTTCTTATCGGAATGTTTTGCAGGTTGGGATCTGCGCTTGAAAGTCTGCCGGTGGCTGTAAGCGTTTGCTTGAAATCGGTGTGTATTCTTGAATTCTCATCGGCAACGAGCGGCAGGGCTGCGGCATAGGTGCTTTTGAGCTTGGTTACCTGGCGGTATTCAAGTATTTCGTCTATAATAGGTGAGTATGGACGAAGTTCTTCGAGCGTTTCGGCGTCTGTTGAATAGCCGTTTTTGGTCTTTTTCTTTTTGAAAGGTAAACCAAGCTTTACAAAAAGCAATTCTCCGAGCTGCTTCGGTGAGTTAATATTGAATTCCTCACCCGCAAGAACGTATATTCTTTCGGTTAACTCTCGAGCAAGCTCATCCAGCGCATCTCTGAATTCAATCATGCCGGACGAATTGATTTTGAAGCCGATTTTCTCCATCGAGGCAAGAATGTTTATAAGCGGAATTTCCAGCTCGTCAAGAATGTAAAGAAGTTCGTCTTCGGTTATCTTTTTACGAAGCGTATCTTCAAGCTTCCATAACAGCTCGGGACACGGGATTTCTTCATCTATGGTTTCTCCTAGAAACATAGATGACAGAGCAGGGATTCCTGCGCTTCCGCTTCCGGGATTCAGAAGATAGGCGTATACGGAAATGTCGAGAAATTTTGTTTTTTCTGAAACGTTCACGCCGCGCTTGTCAAGAAAATGCCAGAAAGCCTTTCCGTCGTAGCATATAATTTCACACGCATCAAATATTTTTCCTATCTCGGTTATATCTCCGTCAAATTTGAAATTTTCTCTTCCATTATATATATATAAGGAATCTTCGACGGACTGAAGCGAAAATTTATCCTTTACGCAATTTATGATTTCTGCGGCATCTGCGGTTTTAAAATCTTTTCTTTCGGCTTTTTTTAGAGCTTCGCCGTTGTCTGAGTTGTGTTTCAGACCGAATTTAACGATAAATGAATTCAATTCAAGCTCGGTAAATTTTTTGTAAAGCCCCTCTTTGTCTATGCCGACATATTTCAGTTCTTCGAGTTTTTTTTCTATCGGCGCCCTCGTTTCAATCTTTGCAAGGAATTTTGAAAGATACGCATTATCTTTATCCTTCAAAAGCTTTTCTCGTACGCCCTTTGGAATTCTTTTGTCCTCAATGTTTTTGTAAATTCCGTCAAGTGTTCCGAAATTTTGTATAAGAGTTGCCGCTGTTTTCTCGCCGATTCCCATAACTCCGGGGATGTTGTCGGAGGAATCGCCCATAAGAGCCTTCATATCAATGAATTGCGAGGGGTCTATTCCGTATTTTTCAAGAAATTGGCTGCGTTGCATCTTAAGAGTTTCTTTGTTGGTCGCCAAAAGAACCGTTATTTTATCGTCGATCAGCTGCAAAAGGTCTCTGTCTCCCGAAAGCACATAGCTTTCGGTGTCTTCTGCAGAATGTGCCAGGCTTGCGACCGTGCCTTGTATGTCGTCCGCTTCGTAACCCTCAAGCTCCATTACGTGAATACCCATAAGAGTAAGACATTCCTTTGCATCGGGAAACTGCGAAAGAAGCTCCTCGGGGGTAGGGTGTCTGCCTTCTTTGTAGTGCTCGTACGCCTTGTGTCTGAACGTAGGAGCTTTGATGTCAAAGGCGGCAACTGCATAATCGGGTTTTATATCCTCCATCTGCTTGGATATAATATTTATCATTCCGAAAATTGCATTCGTGTTTTTTCCGCTTTTAGTCGTCAGAGGACGTACGCCGTAAAAGGCGCGGTTGATTATGCTGTTTCCGTCTATTACAAGTATTTTTTTCATTTCAGTTCTCCGAGGTGCCGTTGTTTTCTTCGGTTTCGTCTTTCATTTCTTCGGTATCGGTTTCTTCGTTGATTGGCGAATCAAAAGCTTCGAAGGATTCTCCGATATCGGCTATCGTCAGCTGATTTCCGTCGGTTTCATCCACGGGCAGAAGCGATTCGCCTTCAATATCTATAATCTCGGGTTTTTCGGGAATCGGATTTATCTCTCTGTCTCTGAGCTCCGATGCCGAAATGATAGCGAGGGCGGTCTTGGATTCCTTGTTTTCTATAAGATTGCTCGTCAGAAAGAGTCTTGAGGTTATGAATATAAACAACGCAAGAGTAAGCGCAAGCTCGTATACGCTGTTTGACGTTGTCTTTCCCGTCGCAAAGTATAAAATAACCGAAGGAATTGCTGCATATGCCGATATTGCGGAAGCAATAAATCCAAAAGCTATATAATGACGCCATCTTTCGCGTCCGAATGATAATCTCGTTTCATAAAGGAAAAATACGGCGGAAAAAAGATACGCCATCTGATCGAGCGCCTTGTTTGGCGAGTTGATGGGAAGGTCGTTGCTGAAGTAAAGATAGAGTGAGTATAAAGAGAGAAAAACGACGGTGCAAATGCCGAGATTTGCTCTTTTTGCGTTTGAGCGCTGTTCAATAAGAGCGGTCGTTACAAAATGTATTGTACTCAGAATAGCAAAAAACGAGGTGGCGATAAGCATAATAAGAAGAATTCTTTGCGTGGAGATTTGGGAAAGGGCAGAGGGAGTGCCGTAATTCTTCAGGTCCGTAATATAGTTAAAGGTATCCGCGGATTTTGAAAAAAGAGAAAATGTCATAAAAATGATGGCTACCGATGTGATTCCGGTGGGAACGTAGGTTGCCGGCGAGGTAAAGTTTGGAATCAATTTAAGATTCTCTGCCGAAAAGAAAATATAAGACAGCATAAAAACGGCTGAGCAAATTAAGATTCCGTCAGAGATGCCGATAAGCGTCTTTTCGGAAAAATAATAGGTATCGAAATCATAATGCAAAAATAGCGAGACCGTGCGCAAAACAACTGAGGCAAGCGCTGTTATGAGATAAATCGGAAGATAAATTCCGAAAAGGTCTGATTTTTTCTTCATATTACGAAAAATCCTTCATTTTTATTATATATGGTAATTGTATAAATCTATTCTACTACAAAAATGTTAACAAATTATATACAAACAGGCAGAAGAAAAAGTTTTTTACAAAAATATTTGTCGCGAGTTTGTGCAACTTTGACAAAAACAAGCCGAAAATTTCGTAAAAATTTTTTGTATTTTTTTCGAAAAACTATTGCTTTTTGACGCTCTATACTGTATAATATAAAGGCTTGATATGCGATGAAGCGGGAGGTGGCTGCCCATTGAGGCAGGGAATTTCCGTGGAGTATGTCCGATATTTAACCGGGCGAACCAAGAGTTATGCCGATTTCGGCAAGTTGCGTTCTTTTTCGGTTCCGTTAGCCGCTGCGGATGGCTATCTGAACTGATTTTGTTGGGGTGTATTTGATACGCCCGGCGCAATGTGAAACTATCGCCCTTCTTAAACGGATCGAGCACAGATCTAAAAAGGAGGAAAACAAAATGGCACAGGGAAAAATCAGAGTGAGACTCAAGAGCTACGATTCCACAATCATCGACGCCGCAGCGCAGAAGATTGTTGAGGTTGCTAAGAGAAACGGAAGCAAAGTAAGCGGTCCTATTCCGCTTCCTACCGACAAAGAGATCGTAACGATACTCAGAGCGGTTCACAAGTACAAGGACAGCCGCGAGCAGTTCGAAATGCGTACGCATAAGAGACTGATCGACGTTCTCGACCCCCAGCAGAAGACTATTGAAGCTCTTATGAGCATCGAGCTTCCTGCAGGTGTTGAAATCGAGATCAAGGCGTAATCCGAGCTTTATCTCGGAAAAAACGGGAGCTTCAAATCCCGAAAATCACCACGACCTCGTGGTCAAGTTGGCTGGAACGCTTAAAGCGCAAATTCAAACCGGTCAACCAATAACCTAATGGAGGAAAAATGAAAAAAGGCATTATCGGTAAGAAGCTGGGCATGACTCAGATCTTCGACGAAAAAGGCAACGTGATACCCGTAACCCTGATTGAAGCAGGTCCTTGCGTGGTAGCACAGAAGAAAACCGTTGAGAATGACGGTTATGCAGCTGTTCAGCTTGCATATGAAGATGCTAAAGAAAAGCATCTCACCAAGGCAGAGCTCGGTCACTTTAAGAAGGCCGGCGTAAGCCCCAAGAAGCACCTCAAGGAATTCAGATTCGAGGACACGAGCGCATATGAAGCAGGCTCCGTGGTAACCGTCGATACCTTCGCCCAGGGCGAGAAGGTCGACATCACAGGTATCACAAAGGGACGCGGCTACACCGGCGCTATCAAGAGATGGAACCTTCACAAGCTGAGAATGACTCACGGTGTTGGTCCTGTACACCGCCAGTCCGGTTCTATGGGTGTTATCGACCCCGCCAGAATCTTCAAGAATAAGAAGATGGCAGGTCAGTACGGTAACGAGCAGGTTACAGTACAGAATTTGTGTGTTGTTAAGATCGACGCGGACAAGAATCTCATTGCTGTTAAGGGCGCAGTTCCCGGCGCTAAGGGCGGCATCGTGTTCATTCGCGACTCGGTTAAAGCATAACGGAAGGAGGAATACACAATGCCTAATATTAAAGTAGTAGATATGGCGGGCAAGGAAGTTGGCGAAATCACCCTCTCCGAGAAGGTATTCGGCAAAGAAGTTAAAGAAGCACTCCTCCACACCGCAGTAAGAGCATATCTTATGAATCAAAGACAGGGTACACAGTCCACACTTACCCGTTCGGAAGTATCCGGCGGCGGCAGAAAGCCCTGGAAGCAGAAGGGTACCGGTCATGCAAGACAGGGTAGCACCCGTTCTCCTCAGTGGACGCACGGCGGTATCGCTCTCGGTCCCAAGCCCCGCAGCTATCGCATCAATCTTAATAAGAGCATTAAGAGAAACGCACTCTTTACCGCACTTTCCGCAAAGGTTGCAAACGGCGAGATGATCGTTATTGACGAGATAGCTTCAAACGAATACAAGACCAAGGCTATGGTTGCTATGCTCGACGCTATCGGAGCAGCAAAGAAGTCGCTCATCGTTCTTCCTGCTGTTGATAACTGTGTAATCAAGAGCTGCGCTAACATTGAGGGTGTTAAGACCACTCAGTGGAATACAATCAACGTTTACGACATTCTTAACTGCGACAGCTTCGTTGTTGCTAAGGAAGCCGTAGCTAAAATCGAGGAGGTATATGCAAGATGAAATCTTATGCAGATATCATTGTAAGACCTCTTATCACCGAAAAGAGCATGGAAAGCACCTCTGAGAAGCGTTACAGCTTCGAAGTAGCGAAGGACGCAACTAAAGCGGAAATCGCAAAGGCTGTTGAAGCAATGTTCAAAAAGACCAAGGTTGTAAAGGTCAATACTATTAATATGAAGAAGAAGCCCAAGAGATACGGTGTTCATTTCGGTTACACCGGCGAATGGAAAAAGGCAATTGTAACTCTTTCCGAGGATTCGGCTCCCATCGCTTTCTTCGATAGCATGAACTGAGGCAGGAGGTAAGATATAATGGCAGTTAAACAGTATAAGCCGACCACACCGTCGCGCAGAAATATGTCGAGCCCTTCTTTTGCGGAAGTAACAAAGTTTTCTCCCGAGAAGAGCCTCGTAACGACTAAGAAAAAGAATGCCGGCAGAAACAGCTACGGCAAAATCACCGTTCGTCATCACGGCGGCGGAAACAAGCAGAAGTACAGAATTATAGATTTCAAGAGAACTGCTGATGAGAATGCAAAGGTTATCGGTGTCGAGTACGACCCCAACAGAACCGCGTACATCGCACTTCTTGAGAATGAAGCAGGCAAGAAGAGCTACATCATCGCTCCCGTAGGACTCACCGACGGTGACGTTGTTTCGGCGGGTGCTGATGCGGACATCAAGCCCGGTAACGTTCTTCCCATTTCTTCAATTCCCGTTGGTACTATAATTCATAATATCGAACTCTATCCCGGTAAGGGCGCACAGCTCGTTCGTTCCGCAGGCGCGTTTGCACAGCTTATGGCTAAGGAAAACGGCATGGCGCAGGTAAGACTTCCTTCCGGCGAAGTTCGTATAGTTCGTCTTGATTGTAAGGCTACAATCGGTCAGGTAGGAAACATTGAGCACGAGACTGTTAAGCTTGGTAAGGCAGGTAAGACTCGTCATAAGGGTATCCGTCCCACAGTTCGCGGTTCTGTAATGAACCCCTGCGATCACCCTCACGGTGGTGGTGAAGGTAAATCTCCTGTCGGCCGTCCCGGACCTGTTACTCCTTGGGGCAAGCCTGCTCTCGGCTACAAGACGAGAAACAAGAAGGCAAGAACCAACAAATTCATTATTAAGCGCAGAAACGCTAAGTAATTGAAGGAGGAGAATTAGAATGAGCAGAAGCTTAAAGAAGGCACCCTACGTTGAAAAGAAGCTTTTCGACCGTATCGTAGCTATGAATGAAAAGAATGAGAAAAAGGTGCTTAAAACCTGGTCCCGTTCCTCCACTATATTCCCTGAGTTCGTCGGACATACTATCGCCGTTCATGACGGAAGAAAGCATGTTCCGGTATACGTAACTGAGGATATGGTAGGACATAAGCTCGGAGAATTTGCACTTACCCGTACCTTTAAGGGTCATTCGGGCTCAAAAACATCGAACAACTAAGAAATAAAATCGCGAAAAAGCGAGAGGAGGCAATTCCATAATGGAAGCAAAGGCACATCTTAAATATGTGAGAATTTCTCCGCGCAAAGTTAAGATTGTACTTGACCTTATCAGAGGCAAGGATACAAATACAGCTATGGCTATCCTTAAGAACACAAACAAGATAGCTTGCGAATCTCTTATCAAGCTTTTGAAGAGCGCGGTAGCAAATGCAGAACACAATTTCAACATGGACGCTGGAAACCTCTATGTTTCTGAATGCTTCGTATGCCCCGGACCCACTCTTAAGAGGGTTCAGCCCAGAGCACAGGGCAGAGCGTTCCAGATTCTCAAGAGAACCAGCCACGTAACACTTGTAGTAAAAGAGAAGGAGGTAGGCTAACGATGGGACAGAAGGTAAATCCCCACGGTCTTCGTGTGGGCGTTATTAAGAACTGGGATTCCAGATGGTTCGTTGGAGACAAGGACTTCGGCGACACACTCGTATCTGACCACAAGATCAGAGAATACGTAAAAACGAAACTCCAGGGCGCAGGCGTTCCCAGAATTGAAATCGAGCGCGACGCAGCTCGCGTAAGAGTATTCATTCAGTGTGCGAAGCCCGGTCTTGTAATCGGCTTCCACGGCGCAGAAATCGAAAAGCTCAGAGCAGAGCTTGAGGCAATGGTTGGCCGCCCCGTAGTAGTAAACGTAATCGAAATCAAAAACCCCGACATCAACGCTCAGCTTGTTGCAGAGTCCATCTCCGCACAGCTTGAGAAGAGAGTTTCCTTCCGCCGCGCAATGAAGCTTGCTATCGGCAGAACCATGAGGCTCGGCGTTAAGGGTATTAAGGTTGCTTGCTCCGGCCGTCTTGGCGGCGCGGAAATCGCACGCACCGAGCATTACCATGAGGGTACTATTCCGCTCCAGACACTCAGAGCAGATATTGACTACGGTTTCTGGGAGGCTAATACCACCTACGGTAAGATTGGCGTAAAGGTTTGGATTTATAAGGGAGAGGTTCTTGCAGAGAACGGTGTTTCTCAGAGATCCGATCGTCCTGACAGACGCCAGAGAAGAAACGACAACCGCCGTCCTAACAACAAAGACGGTCGCCGTGACGGTCGTTCCTTTAAAAAGAATGCAGAGGAGGGCAGAAAATAATGTTAATGCCTAAGAGAGTTAAGCACAGACGCGTTCAGCGCGGCCGTCTTAAAGGTAAAGCCCTTCGCGGTAACACAGTATCCAACGGTAGCTTCGGCCTTATGGCAACTGAGCCCGCTTGGATCACCTCAAACCAGATAGAAGCTGCCCGTATCGCAATGACAAGATACGTAAAGCGTGGCGGTAAGGTTTGGATCAAAATATTCCCCGATAAACCTATCACAGAGAAGCCTGCTGAAACTCGAATGGGTTCCGGTAAGGGTTCACCTGAATACTGGGTAGCCGTTGTTAAGCCCGGACGCATCATGTTCGAGATGGACGGTATTACCGAGGAGCAGGCAAGAGAAGCTATGCGTCTTGCGTCTCACAAACTTCCCATTAAGTGCAAGTTTGTTAAGAAGGAAGACGTAGCAACAGCAGAGGAGGCTTAAGCAAATGAATGCAAAAGAACTTAGAGAAATGACTGTCGAGCAGCTCAATTCTAAGCTCGGCGAGCTCAAAGAGGAACTCTTCAATCTTCGTTTCCAGCTTGCAATCAATCAGCTTGACAGACCTCACAAAATCACAGAAGTTAAGCATGACATTGCTCGCGTGATGACTGTTCTTCGCGAGAAGAATGCATAATGGGAGGAAATGAAAATGACTGAAACTCGTGAGCTTAGAAAAGTAAGAGTTGGAAAAGTAGTAAGCGATAAGATGG
>SVRU01000053.1 GCA_015064665.1 Oscillospiraceae bacterium | reverse complement strand
AGGAGCAGGGTCGGTAAGGTCGTCCGCAGGAACGTAAACCGCCTGAACAGAGGTTATAGAGCCCTTCTTAGTCGAGGTGATTCTCTCTTGAAGTGCGCCCATTTCGGTTGCCAGAGTGGGCTGGTAGCCAACGGCTGAGGGCATACGTCCGAGAAGTGCTGAAACCTCAGAGCCTGCCTGTGTAAATCTGAATATGTTGTCGATGAAGAGAAGAACGTCCTGGCCCTCTTTGTCACGGAAATATTCCGCCATCGTGAGTCCTGAGAGCGCAACTCTCATTCTCGCCCCCGGAGGCTCGTTCATCTGACCGTAAACAAGTGCGGTTTTCGAGAGAACTCCGGATTCCTTCATCTCGTTATAAAGGTCGTTTCCTTCACGGGTACGTTCTCCGACACCGGTGAATACCGAGATACCGCCGTGCTGCTTTGCAACGTTATTGATAAGCTCCATGATAAGAACCGTCTTACCAACTCCGGCGCCGCCGAAAAGACCTATCTTACCGCCCTTTGCATAAGGAGCGATAAGGTCAACTACCTTGATACCGGTTTCGAGAATTTCGGTTGTTCCTTCCTGTTCGGAATAAGAGGGGGGATCTCTGTGAATACACCACTTTTCCGCGGTTTCGGGATTTGGCTGATTGTCTATAGCCTCACCGAGCAGATTAAATATTCTTCCGAGTGTTTCTTTACCAACGGGGACGGTTATACCCGTACCCGTGTCATAGGCTTCCATTCCGCGCGACATACCGTCGGTTGATGACATTGCGATACATCTGACAACGTCGTCGCCAAGCTGGGTTGCAACCTCGCAGACGACTCTTTTGCCCTCGTGCTCGATTTCAATAGCGTTAAGAAGGTCGGGAAGCCGTCCGTTTTCAAATTTTATATCAAGTACAGGTCCGATAATCTGTACAACACGTCCGATGTTCTTTTCCATCTGATACGTTTTCCTTTCTTAAAGCGCTTCCGCGCCCGATACTATTTCTGTAATCTCCCGTGTGATTACTGCCTGACGAGCTCTGTTATATTTTAATACAAGCGTGTCAATCATTTCGGCAGCATTTTTGTTAGCCGCGTTCATAGAGGTTCTTCTCGCACCCGATTCAGATGCAGATGCCTCGCAAATTGCCGAGTAGATTATTCCGCCAACGTAGCATGGAATAATTTTATTAAGCATTTCGGATACGTCTTCCTCGAAAATCGGGTCCCGGCATATTTCACAGCCATCACCGTCACAGCAGAAGGGAAGGAGCTCTTCGTATACCGGAAGTTGTGATATCATAGAAACAAATTTCGTATATACGAGTGTAACTCTTCCTATCTTGCCGTCACGGAAAGCCTCCGATATCATTTCGGCAATAGTAAAGGATTCACCGACACCGACCTCCGAAACCATTCCGAAGTCATCGGAGAAAATCTCTTTTTTTCTGTGCTTGTAATATTCAACGGCTTTCTTTCCTATGGGGAGGAAGATTGCCTCATTGCCTGCTGTGAGAGCATCGGTCAGACGGAATACGTTTGCGTTGTATCCGCCCGCCAGACCTCTGTCACCGGCAATAACTACGAAAAGCGGCTTTCCCTCGCCCGCTTCGCTCCAAATCGATGCGTCAGCCTCGCTCGTGGACTTTATCTGCTTTATCGCATCGCGAAGAGTTTCATAGTACGGGCGTGACCGTTCTACCTTTTCCTTTGCGCGTCTTAGCTTCGAGGTGGCAACAAGCTCCATAGCCTTGGTTATCTGCATGGTGCTCTCGACGCTCTTTATACGCGACTTTATATCGTTCATAGAGGCTCCTGCCATAATGCCGCCCCTTTCTTCAAAACTTATGCTTTATTTAAAAATTTATCTTTGCAATAGATTATTGCTTCGCGAAGCTCGGCTGTATTCTCATCAGAGAGCACACCCGTGTCACGAATTTCCCGAAGAAGCGAGTCCTTCGTTGCTACAAGATACTCAAAGAGCTCCTCTTCAAATCGTCTTACGTCGGCAAGAGCTATCTCACCGAGAAGATTGTTGACAACTGCATAGATTATAGCAACCTGAAGCTCAACCGCTATAGGCGAGTTTCTGTCCTGCTTAAGAACCTCAACGATTCTTGCACCCTGGTCAAGACGGGCTTTTGTATCGGCATCAAGGTCTGAGCCGAACTGGGCAAAGCCCTGAAGCTCTCTGTACTGAGAATAAAGAAGCTTCAAAGTTCCCGCAACCTTTTTCATTGCCTTTATCTGAGCGTTACCGCCGACACGCGAAACCGATATACCGGGGTTAACCGCCGGGCGAACACCCGAGTGGAAGAGCTCGGTTTCAAGGAATATCTGACCGTCGGTTATCGAAATAACGTTTGTCGGAATATATGCCGAAACGTCGCCTGCCTGTGTTTCAATTATGGGAAGAGCCGTAAGTGAGCCGCCGCCGTATTCGGGCGCAAGACGCGCTGCGCGCTCAAGAAGTCTTGAGTGAAGATAAAATACGTCACCGGGATACGCCTCTCTGCCCGGGGGACGTCTGATAAGAAGCGAGAGAGCACGGTATGCTACCGCGTGCTTTGAGAGGTCGTCGTAAATGATAAGAACGTCGCGGCCCTTATCCATAAAGTATTCACCCATAGCACAGCCCGAGTAGGGCGCGATGTACTGAAGCGGAGCGGATTCTGCCGCCGTAGCACTTACGACTATGGTATAGTCCATTGCCCCGTTCTTATAAAGGGTGTCAACGACGTTTGTAACGGTTGACTGCTTCTGACCTATTGCAACGTAGATGCAGATAACGTCCTTGCCCTTCTGGTTTATGATAGTGTCGGTGGCGATAACCGTTTTACCGGTCTGTCTGTCACCTATTATAAGCTCTCTCTGTCCGCGTCCTATCGGAATCATAGAGTCTATAGCCTTAATGCCTGTCTGAAGCGGCACGGATACCGACTTTCTTTCGATAATTCCGTAAGCGCGTCTTTCGATAGGAGAAAACTCGCTCGTTTCAATAGGACCTTTTGCATCTATCGGCTGACCGAGCGCATTAACGACTCTGCCTATCATAGCTTCGCCGACAGGAACAGAAACTACGCGGCCCGTTCTTTTAACAAGGCTGCCCTCGCTTATACCTACGTCGTTACCGAGAAGAACCGCGCTGACAAAGCTCTCTTCAAGGTTGAGAGCCATTCCGTACGTGCCGTTTGAAAACTCAAGAAGCTCGTTAGACTTGCACTTTTCAAGTCCGTGAACCTTTGATATACCGTCACCGACCGAAATAACGTAACCGATTTCGTCTTCTTCGGTCTTTTTTGCATAGTTTTTAATCTGTTCTTTGATTATTTTGCTGATATCATCAATTTTAGATTGCATTTTATCACCGTTAAATCACTGTATTTTTGAGGCTCGCTTCGAATTTATCGAGCCTGGTCTTGACCGAGCCGTCAAGCTGCCGCCCCGAAAAGCGAAGCTTAACTCCGCCGAGTATCTCGGGCGATATTGTGTTCTTTAGTATAATTTTCTTTCCCGTCATAGCGGCAAGCTTTTCGGACATACGCGAGGTCTGCTCCTCGGTCATAGCTACCGCTGTTATCGCTTCAACGCGCTCAATACCGCGTGAGAGGTCGTAAAGGGCGGAGAATGACTTTTCAATTTCACCGAAAATATATACGCTATGGCTCTCGCAAAGTATCTTGATAAGGTTTTTTAAATCCTCGTCAACTCCGGAAAACGCCTCGTCAATCAAAGCAAGTTTTTCGCTTTTCATAACAGCCGGGGTGTCAAGAAGCTTTACGTATTTGGGATTTTCCTTAAATATACGGCATACCGCGCGCACGTCGTCAAGACAGAATTCCGTACTGCCTCTTTCCTCGGCAAGCATAAAAAGAGCCTTGCCGTATTCTGAGCCTGCCGTCATATCAGTCACCCATTCTGCTTATGAAGTCGTCGATCATATCCTTATGCTCGTCGCCCTTCACGTCGCGCTCAATAACTGCCGCGGCAATGCTTATGGCCATTTCCGAAACCTCGTCCTTGACCTCGTTTATTGCTCTTTTCTTTTCGAGTTCAACCTGCTCGTTTGCACGCTCAAGAGTCCTTGCCGCCTTTTCGTTTGCTTCCGAGAGAATTTCCTCCTCGCGAAGCTGAGCCTTACGGACTGCGCGCTTCAGGATTTCCTCGCTCTCCTCGTTTGCTGCGGCAAGCTTTTCTTCATACTCGCTTTTCATTTCCGCCGCCTCAACACGCGAGCTTTCCGCATCGGAATACATATCGTCTATTTCCTTCTGTCTCGAGTCTATCATATTCTTGACAGGCTTGAAGAGCAGTTTTTTAAGAAACAGATAAAGTATTAACAGGTTGACCCACGCAAATATCATTGTAAACAGGTTGACACCGACGAAGGATTCAAATTTGTCAGCCGCGTCAACTGCAACGTGGAAAAATTTAATCATTTTTAATCACTCCGATGAGTTTATCAGAACTTAAGGAACATGATGAGAAGTGCTATAACGAGAGAGTAGATACCCGTTGTTTCTGTAATAGCACAACCGAGAATCATATTTGTACGTAAGTTTCCTGCAGTTTCCGGATTTCGAGCCATACCCTCAAGAGCCTTTCCTACCGCATTACCTTCACCGATAGCGGGACCGATAGCTCCAAGACCCATGCAAAGTCCTGCTCCGATTGCTTTTCCAAGTGTAACAAGTGCTGCTTCCATTTTAATTTTCTCCTTTGAAATATATATTTTAATTATAAATTTGATTTTATTGTTCTGCCAATGTTTCGCCGTCTGTTTCGGGAGGAGGATTTGCTGCACCGACGTAAACCATAGTCAGAAGCGAAAATACAAGTGCCTGAACGAATCCCGAGAACAAATCAAAATAAATTGAGAGGAACGCGGGAATACCAATCTGCAAAAACGGAATGCTTCCGAGAAGCCCTGAAATCCAACCGAAAAGTATGTTCGTCAGCGCACCGAGAGACGTGTAAATAAGAGCTGTGAGAACGCCGCCGCCTGCTACGTTACCGAAATGACGGAAAGCAAGAGAGATGGGCTGAGCAATCTCACTGACAATGTTCATCGGTGTCATAACAACAATGGGCTCGGTGAATCCCTTAAGCCACGCCAAAAAACCAAAGTTCTTTATGTTCGAATACCATACCATACCTGTCGTGACAAGCGCCCATGCAAGTGTTACCGAGAGGTCTGCCGTTGCCGAACGTAAAACCTGTGTCATTCCGAGCAGCGTGCAAAAGATAGACGAGAGGAAAAGAGTTCCGATGTAAGGGGCAAATTTCATATTGTGCTTGCCCATCGTGTCCTCTACGAGTCCGTAGAGCATATTAACAAGCTTTTCTACCACCACCTGAAAGCGCCCGGGGCGTTTTTTCAGGCTTCTGCCGATGAAAAACGCAAGAGTTATAAGCGCAACGGTCGCAACGAATACCGTAACCGTCGTCTGCGTTATATATATTGTGAACCACGGCGTCTTAATGCCGAAATACCGCATTGCGCCGTTTGATAAGCCGTCCATAAATTAATGCTTCCTTTCTTTGTTTAATGGCACTGAAGCTTAGCTTTTTGAAAACCTTTGCTTGATAAGCTGAGATACCGTAATTATCGGTCTGAACATGAGCAGCGGAACGAGCGTTGCTATAACGTCAAATACCCCGTCGAGCAGGAACGCCAGAACAAGCGTTGCTACAATTGAAAGCGTTCTTATAATGTAAGAGGTTTTTACAGCGGCCTGTATTCTTACCTGATTCTTTGCGGCAAATTCAGCCGCCTCCTCGTCACTCATCTCTCCCTCGCCGCGCTCTGCCATAACCTTGTCTATGGCGCGGTTTGTAGATAACATAAGGAATATAAAATTCACTATCGTTACAACTGAGCCGAGTAAAACGCCTAGTCCGACCGATAAATCGAATTTTTTTATTATCAGATACACACCGCACACGATAAGTGACGTGATAATCTCACCCACTGCTATTGCCGCGGTTTCGTAAAGCGGTAATTTACTGTTTTTCATTATTATTATGTCCCGTTTTACCCTTATTTTTTATTTGCTTTTCAAGACGTTCAAGCGCTGACGCACTGGACAGAACGAACTTGACCATGGAAATAAGTCCGGCAATAATTCCGACGGTTACCGTTATGGCATATATCCATTCGGGTGCGCCGGCTTTGCTTACAAAAAGCCACGAGATAGCGAACATAAGGGCGGCGGGCGTCAGCAGACTGAATATCGCCTGGGCTATAATATTCAATGCATACATTGCTCCAAACAGTTTATTTCGCATAGCTTTCTCCGTAAAAAACAATTTCCACCAGTTACTATACTACCACAAATCTCGCTAAAAATCAATACAAATAATAAAAGTTAATAATTTTACAAACTTTAGCTGAAAATAAAAACGGCTCCCGCAAATTGCAAAAGCCGTATCCGAGTTGTATTTAAGTTATAATTTGGTAAATCAGCTTCCCTTTTGCTATTCGCGAGTCGGAGAAGGAAAGGGAAGAGATAAAAGTTTTTTCAGCTTCCGCTATGTTTTCGGGGCGGTTTGTGTAAAGTGTTGCAAGCACGTCGCCCCTCTTTACCTTGTCGCCTGTTTTCTTGTTCAGAATAATTCCCGCGGCATAATCTATCTTATCTTCCTTGGTTTTCCTGCCCGCGCCAAGCTCCATTGCAGAAAGTCCGATTGCTTCCGCATCCATTTTGGATATAAAGCCGTCCTGTGTCGCTTTTATCTCGTAGGCGCTGCTTGCTTTTTCGAATAGCTCGGTGTTGTCAAGAAGGCTTGTGTCGCCCCCCTGCGCCGATATCCATTCCTTGAATTTTGAGAAAGCTGTGCCGTCGGCTAAGGCTTCGTTTGCCAGATCTTTCATTTTTTCGACAGGCTCTCCGAGGGCAAGATGTGCCATAAGCGCCGCAAGGGTTACGCATATCTCGCTAAGGTCATCCGGTCCGTGTCCGCGAAGCGTGGCAACAGCCTCCCTAACCTCGAGTATATTTCCGACAGCAAAGCCGAGCGGAACGTCCATGTTTGTAATAACTGCGGCCGTACGTCTGCCGCACATGTTTCCTATGTTCACCATGTTTTTGGCAAGAATTTCGGCATCTTCGGGAGTTTTTACGAATGCGCCCGAGCCGCACTTAACGTCAAGAACAATGTTTTTTGAACCCGAAGCCAGCTTCTTACCCATAATGGAAGAGGTTATCAGCGGTATCGAGTCCACCGTCGCGGTAACGTCACGCAGAGCGTAGAGCTTTTTGTCAGCAGGGGCAAGATTTCCGCTTTGACCGACAACGCAAAGTCCGATTTTACTGACCTGCTCTCTGAACTCATCGGGGGAGAGGGAAACGTTATATCCTGAAATGGATTCAAGCTTATCTACCGTGCCGCCCGTATGACCGAGTCCTCTTCCGCTCATTTTGGCAACCTTGCATCCGAGGTGTGCAGCGAGAGGTGCGACTATGAGAGTCGTTTTGTCACCGACACCCCCCGTTGAGTGCTTATCTGCCGAAAGCTCTCCGAACTGAGAAAGGTCAACCGTGTCACCCGAGCTTGATATAGCATCGGTCAGATAATAGGTTTCTCTGTCGCTCATTCCGTTAAGGCATATAGCCATAAGAAACGCGGACATCTGATAGTCGGGAATTTTACCTGCCGTATATTCTGAAACGAGTGTGCGGATTTCATTTTCAGAAAGCTCTTCACTCCGTTTTTTCTTCATGATAACGTCATACATTCTCATTTTAAAAAATCCTCATTAAAACCGTATGGCAGAAGCTCGGAAAAAGAGGCTTCTTTATCAGAGCCGAAAATAATTTTAAAATCCTTTCCGCAAAATTCCGACATAACCTGTCGGCAAACACCGCAGGGCGGAAAGGTGCTTTTCGGCTTTTCTCCGAGCGGACCGCCGGCAACGGCGATAGCCTTGAATTTACGCTCGCCTGCATTCACAGCAGAAAAGAACGCAACTCTCTCGGCGCACACGCTTGGCGAAAATGCCGAGTTCTCAATATTTGCGCCTGTAAAAATTCTGCCTGATTCGCATAAAAGCGCAGCTCCCACCGATATTTTTGAATACGGGCAATAGGATGCCTCTCTTGCTTTTTTTGCAAGCTTATAAAGTTCTTCAAAGGTCGTCATTTTGCTATTTCTCCGAAAATTTCTTCACACGCATCGGGGGTAAAATCAACCGACAGCATATCCGAGACAAGCTTCGCAACTGTTCCGAAGCCTTGCTTTGTGCCGACGTTGCAAGCCTTGATTCCTTCTCCGAAAACTAAAAGCGGGGTGTATTCGCGCGTGTGGTCGGTTGAATCGTCCGACGGGTCGCAGCCGTGGTCTGCCGTTATAATCAGAGCATCGTCCTCTTTAAGCTTTTCTATAAAGGAGGGAAGCCATGAGTCAAACTCGTTTATTGCCCCCGCGTATCCCACGGCATCCTGTCTGTGCCCGTAGTTTGAATCAAAATCAACAAGGTTTATAAAAGCAAGACCCGAAAATTTTTTTTCGAGAAGCTCAGAGGTTATTTTAAGTCCCTCTGTATTGCCGTGTGAAATATTTGATTCTGTTATTCCTCTTCCGGCAAAAATATCGCTTATCTTTCCGACAGAGATGACGTCAAGTCCATTTTCCGACAAAGCGTCAAGCAAAGTTTTCTTAGGGGCTTCAATCGAAAAATCACGTCTGTTTGCGGTTCTTTTAAAGCCTTGTGCATCCGAGATAAACGGACGCGCTATAACTCTGCCGACGGCATGCTCACCGACAAGAATTTTTCTTGCAACTGTGCAATATTCGTAAAGCTTTTCGGGCGGAATTTTATCCTCGTGCGCAGCTATCTGAAATACGCTGTCCGCCGATGTATATACGATAAGGCTGTCGGTTTCGAGATGTTCTTTTCCATAGTCGCGAATTACGTCCGTTCCCGAATAGGGCTTGTTGCAAAGAACTCGAAGCCCCGTTTCTTCTTCAAATTTTCGAATTATCTCATCCGGAAAGCCGCACGGGTAGGTGGGCAGCGGCTTTTGTGACACTATGCCGCCAATTTCCCAGTGCCCGATAGTCGTGTCCTTTCCCGCGCTTAATTCAATAAGACGCCCGACGGCAGCCGACGGAGTGTCGGTTTTTTCAAGGTAATCTATTCCGTCGATATTTCCGAGTCCCATTCGGGTAAGATTCGGAATATTAAGTATGCCCGTTTTATATGCGCTACCGAGCGTGTTCGCCCCAACGTCGCCGAAATTCTTTGCATCGGGAGCTTCGCCTATACCAAGCGAATCGAGAATAATTAAAAATACTCTTTTCATAATCAAAGCCTTATTGCCGTATTCAAGGCAATTTCCATCATTTCGGTAAAGGAGTTTTGACGCGCCTCGGAATCAAGCGACTCACCTGTGATGAGGTGGTCGGAAACGGTGCAGATTGCGAGCGCACGCTTGCCTGCGTATGCCGCGTTCATATAGAGTGCCGCCGCCTCCATTTCAACACCGAGAACACCGAGCTGCTGCCATTTTTTCGTCGCATCGGGATTGGCGTTGTAGAATATATCCGAGGAGAGCAGGTTGCCGACCGAATATCTTGCCCCGATTCTCTCTGCTTCCTCGATTGCTATTTTCATCATTTTATAATCTGCAATGGGTGCAAAAGTGCCCTCAAGACTGTATTGAACAGCAAAATTCGTAGTGGTAGATGCTCCCATTCCGAAAATAATATCGCGTACTTTGACACTCTCGGACATAGCTCCTGCCGAGCCGATTCGCATAATGTTTTCGACTCCGAAGAAGTTGTAAAGCTCGTAGGAATAGATGCCTATTGACGGCATGCCCATTCCGCTTGCCATGACGGATACTCGCTCGCCCTTGTATTTTCCCGTGTATCCGTGTATGCCGCGCACGTTATTTATAAGTATTGCGTCTTCAAGAAAGTTCTCGGCAATGAATTTCGAGCGCAATGGGTCGCCCGGCATAAGAACTGTTTTTGCAAAATCATCGGGTGTTGCGCTTATATGTGGGGTAGGGTAATTTGCCATAATTTTCACCTCAATATCCGTTAATATTCTTTTCTGCCTTTGCAAGCTTAACTATTCTGCTCGTACCAAGTCTTGATGCACCGAGCTTTATGAAATTCTCGGCATCCTCGAGCGAGGAAATTCCGCCTGCTGCCTTGATTTTCACACCGGGGGCAATATGCTTTGCAAAAAGCACAATATCCTCGGGTGTTGCGCCTGCCGCCGAAAAGCCTGTAGAGGTCTTTATATAGTCGGCACCCGCATCGGATACAACGCGGCACATTGCAATTTTTTCCTCTTCGGTAAGAAGACAGGTTTCTATAATAACCTTAAGCACCTTTTTACCGCAAGCAGCCTTGAGAATTTTTATTTCGTCGCAAACGGCATCGTAGTGAGCCGCCTTGACCTCTCCGATATTGACTACCATATCTATCTCGTCCGCTCCTGCCGCCAAGGCTTCCCGGGTTTCGTAAAGCTTGGTTTTAGTCGTGGAATATCCGTTCGGAAAGCCTATGACCGTGCATATTTTAACCTTGCCATCGGCATAGTTTGCCGCGCGGCGCACAAATGAGGGAGGAATACAGACCGATGCTGTTTTGAATTTGATTCCGTCGTCGATAACCGCGCTGATTTCATCCCAGGTAGCCGTCTGAGAAAGCAGGGTATGGTCGCATTTTGAAAGAATTTCACTGATTTGCATTGTTTTGTTCCTCTCTTATTCTTTTTACAAAGCATGTATGGCACATGGCGACGTATCTGTCGTTACCGCCGAGGACGACCTGTCTTCCTGCCGTTACTATTTTTCCGCTGCCGTCGATTCGCGCGCTTACGGTTGCTTTTCTGCCGCAATCGCACATCGTCTTGATTTCGGATAAGGTATCCGCGATTTCAAGAAGTCTTTTTGAACCTGGGAAAAGTCTTGTAAGAAAGTCGGTGCGAAGTCCGAAGCAAAGGACGGGCACGTCCCACTCGTTTACTATTTCACGAAGCTCGTCTATCTGATTTTCGGTGAAAAATTGACTTTCGTCAGCAATTATAACGTCGGTTTCGGCTACGCGGCTTTTGAATAAATCAAGAATATTCTCGTTTTTTCCAATAGAACGGCACTTAGCAGAAAGCCCCGCCCTTGATGCAAGCGTATCTATACCGTCTCTGGTATCGGTTGCGGGCTTTATAAGCCACACCTTCATTCCGCGCTCTTCATAGTTGAATTTTGTTATAAGCGCCTGAGCCGTTTTTGACGAGCCCATTGCACCGTATTTGAAATATAGTTTTGCCATGTTTCACCCACAGTAGTATATTATTTACAATTAGAGTATATCATAAACCAAACTAAAATAAAAGGGGGGTCAAACAATTTTATTTATTTTTCACAAAAGTTGGTAAATTTTATAAAAGGGTGGAATTTATGAGAAATGTGTGGTAAAATATAATGGAATAACTTTGGAAAGGAGAGCCTGATGAAGCTAATAATTGCTGAAAAACCCAGCCTTGCACGCAATATCTGCGCGGGAATCGGTAAGATGGATAAAAAAGACGGTTATTTTATCGGCGGCGACTACATTGTAAGCTGGGCTTTCGGACATCTCTTTTCGCTTGTTGACGTTGAAAATTACACAGGGGCTGAGCGCGGCTCAAGCTGGACGCTTGATAACCTCCCGTGCTTTCCGTTGGAGTTTAAATTTGAGCTGCGCCGCGGTGAAGATAAAAAGGTGGACTATGGCGTTTCAAAGCAGTTTAAAATACTTGAAACACTTTGTAACAGAGATGACGTTGACACCATAATAAACGCAGGGGACGCAGACCGCGAGGGCGAGATTATAGTCAGACTCTGCATCAGCAACGCTCTCAAAAAGGAGAAAACGTTAAAACGCCTTTGGCTTCCCGACCAGACTCCCGAAACAGTAAGGTCCGCGCTTCTTGAAATGAAGGACGAATCGGCTTATGATAACCTTGCATCAGAGGGCTATGCAAGAACCTATATTGACTGGTTATACGGCGTTAATTTGACACGCTATGCCACTATTCGCACAGGAAAGCTGCTTCGTGTGGGCAGAGTTATCGTGCCTATCGTGCGGGCAATTTATGAGCGCGATATGGAGATTAGAAATTTCAAGCCCGAAATATATTACGTTATACGCTCGAATGAGGAAACGAACGGGGAGCGCGTTGAATTAATCAGTAAACAAAAGTTTACAAAAGATGAAAAAGACAAGGCTATATCCGCCTCCGAGCTTTACAACTCGCAAAAGGCTATTGTGACGAGTGCTGTCAGCAAAAAGGATACGGTACACGCTGGCAAGCTCTATTCGCTCTCAACCCTTCAGAACGTTCTCGGTAAAAAATACAAGATGAACATGACCGATAGTCTGAAGATTATACAGAAGCTTTACGAGGACGGTTATCTTACCTATCCGAGAACCAACTCGGAGTATCTTGCCACGGCTGAAAAGGACAAGATGCGCGCAATAATTTCAAACGTGTCAAAGCTAGGATACCCCGTGCGATTCAAGGATTCAAAATACATCTTCGACGATTCGAAAATCGAGTCGCACTCGGCTCTCACACCTACTTATAAAATACCTGCGGCTGACAAGCTTTCAGCACAGGAAAAGCAGGTTTACTCTACTGTTTTTCGCCGCTTTGTTGCGGTATTCTGCGCCGAGGAATGTGTTGCTGAGAAAAGCGAGATAAAAATTAAGGTCGGTGAGGCTGAGGAGTTTTCTCTTAAGGGAACGGTTATGCTTGAGCCCGGTTGGACAAAGTATGACGACTATACTCAAAAGGATAAAATTTTACCCAAGCTTTCCGTGGGCGATGAGGTGAATATCAAGTTTGAGCCAGCTGAAAGACAGACTACACCCCCAAGGCATTACACGATAGAAACCCTTAACAATTATCTTAAAAATCCTTTCAAAGACGATAAGGCTAAGGCAAAGGAACTTGAGGAAAACGGAGAGGTGGACGATGCTGAGGATTACCGCGCTATTTTTGAGGGACTTGAGCTTGGCACAGAAGCTACGAGAACGGGAATTATCGACAATGCGAAAAAAAGCGGATATATTAATCTGAAAAAAGACGTTTACACACTGCTTGAGGGAGGAGAATATCTGATTGAATCGCTGGAAAAGCTGTCGATAGGAATGGATAAGTATAAAACGAGTGAGCTTGGCAAGGCGCTTAAAAAGGTGTTCCGCGGTGAAATGAGTGTTAAGGATAGCGTCAGTATGGCTGAACGCGAAATTGCCGATATATTCGTTCGCGGCGGGAACTCCGCCGTGCCCGTAAACACAAATACAGGTTCGTACGGTGAGATAGCGGGAAAGTGTCCTGTTTGCGGCAGGAACGTAGTAAGAGGCAAAAACAGCTACGGCTGTATGGGCTATAACGACGGCTGTGCGTTCCGCGTAGGTGTGAACATATGCAAAAAAAACATACCGATAAATGAGGTAAGACGGCTTCTTGCCGAGGGCTCTACGGCTAAAATATACGGTTTTATCTCAAAAAACGGCAAGCGCTTTGACGGAAAACTTGTTATAAAGGACGGAGCAGCTGTATTTAATTTCGATTAAAACCCGAGGAAATGCTTTTCAGCTCGTATGAAAAACCAATCACCACTTTTTGCCTTTGGCATAGTATGATACTAAGCGGAACAAAATCCGCAAAGTTTCTCCCGGAGGCAAACATACATGAATAACAACTGCTTATGCAATCTCTTTGATGACAACTGCACTTGGATAGTCATTCTCGCTATCGTTATTATCTTTTGTTGCTGCTGCAACCACTGATAAGCGACAATAACAACGTTGAGTCGTTTAAGTAAATTTCGACTTGACAAAAAAGGAACAGACTTCTAGAGTTGTGCCCTAAAGGACAGTTCTTGCAAAATACGGTATATCTTTAAATAGATATGCCGTATTTTTGTATTTGCAACCGTAAATGCAACGCTTGTCAGTAAAAATGATATTGTGATTTTAACTGTTTGTCCAAGGCTTGTTTTATGTTTTTTGAGAATTTTTCACATAAGTATTTACAAAATTTAAAGAAGAAGATATAATGAGTGTGCTACACAAACTGAATATTAGAATTAGCGGTATTTTTGTCTTTGTAGGGATATTTTACCCTTTTTTTGCCATAATCATTTTGAACCTGGTTAAAGCGCAAGCTCCGCTAAATGATTATGGTTAATACCCTTAATTCTAATTTAGTTTGTGTAGCAACAATTGGAGTTGGCGTTTTTCGGTGCGTGGCTTCGGTTGCGCACCTTTTTTGTTGTTGATAAGGGGATATATGAGTAAGAATATTCAAAAAAAGGCAATAGATATTACCGGTGTTGAGCTTACACCGGGAGAGCCTTCCGTTTGTCTTGGTAACGGAGAGCAGGACTTTGAATGCTGTTGTGACGAATGTGACTGCTATTTGCTCTGTTTTCCTGAATTCGAATCAGATAATAAAGAAGAAAATACTGCCGATAATAAAGTTTATATTTGATGAGTGTATTCTGTTGAATCTGTAATAAAACAGAAAACTTCCTCGTATGATTTAATAAAAAAGGAGGAAGCTATGTTTATATATTCCGTGCGTGCATCGACCATTAAATTTTTTTCGGTGATTGTTTTGACACTTCTGGTGCTGGTTGGAATTCTGGTTATCGGCGGTCAAGGCGCTGACACTGTGTATGCTGTGTCGGGCAATATTGATTTTTCGGGTGTGAAAACCAACGAGGACAGGATTGCCTTTATTTCTCAGTTTGGAATAAAGGTGAAATCAGAGCCTGCGGAAGAGGTGGAATTCAGAGTGCCGGAAAACTTTGACAGAGTTATTATGGGCTATAATGAGATACAGAAAAGACAGGGACTTGATATCTCAAAGTACAAGAACAAAAAGGTGGTAAGATACACCTACGAGGCTGAGAATTATAACGGCAAAGACGGGGGCGTTTTCGTCAATCTTGTGGTTTACAAGGGCACTGTGATTGCCTGCGATGTTTCATCGAGCTCTCCCGACGGATTTATCGAGCCCCTTGTAAAGCTTTAAAATTTAAAAAAGCGAGGATACTGTCCTAGGACCGTTCAAGACGGAAAAGGAAGCATCCTCGTTTTTTTATTTATTAGTTCTTTTTGAAAACTTAACAAGTGAAAAGGAAAGGAAAAATCCGAAAACAAGCATAACGACGCACATTATCCAGTGGAAAGCGGACGTCGGCAGTGTTGAGAGGGTATATCCCGACTCCTTCGCGGTTGAAATATATACCGTAGGTATAGAGCCGACGATAAAACCGAAAATGGCAAAGTATGTTCCGCGCTTGCAGTTTTTAAGCAGCCACTTCATTATTACGGATATCAGGAAGAATCCGACGGCTATTCCAAGAGCTATAAGCCCGAGCACGAGTATAGATACTCCAACGTCTTTAAAGCGGAACAGATGGTCGGTTACCATATTGATTATGGGATTGTAATAACCGAAAATAAGAAGAAGCATACTGCCCGAAATCCCCGGAATGACGAGTGCCGCTGAGCCTATAAGACCGATGACGACAAGAAGAATATAACCGCCGAGGGTTAAATTAAAGAGATTTACGTCATTTCCTGTTGGCAAAAACGACAGAGTCAAAGCCAAAACAAGCGGCATAGAAAATGCCGCAATATTTGCGGGCTTTATTTTTCCCGATAGCTTGTCTGTTACAGAGGGCAGACCGCCAATGGTAAGTCCCACGAACAGACATACCGTCGGAAAGGGAAATCTTTCAAGAGCCCAGCCGAGAGGGAAGAGCAGCGATATAACTCCTATAACCATTCCTATTCCAATAGGAAGAAGGGTCAAAATGTTCTTTTTGAAATCCTTGAATATATCGGCAATAGCTCCGACAAGCTTCTCGTATATTCCGAGTATTGCCGCAATCGAGCCTCCCGAAAAGCCGGGAATTATGAAGGCGACGCCTATCGCGCATCCGCGGAGAACGTCAAACAAAAAAGCTTTTGTAAAATTCTTTTTTTGAGTTTCAGCTTCGCTCATAATTTGCAAAATCCCTTCTACCGAAACAGACTATGCCTTAACGGTGAAATCTTTGTTTTGTTATGTTAATTCTTTTTTTCAAACGCCGAAGCAACCTCGCAAAGAAGCCTTCGTATCTCAATCTTCTGCGGACAAGCGTCTTCGCACGCACCGCATTTTATACAGTCGGATGCCTTGCCCTTGTTAGCGGTGCAAACGTCACTGTAATAGTATCCCGAATTCCAGTTGTTAAACAGCTTTTTTGAATTCATGCAGCTGAATAGGTCGGGAATTGCTATATTCATAGGGCAGCCGTCAACGCAGTAACCGCATGCTGTGCATTTTATCATGCTGAGCGATTTAAAAATTTCGCACACATCATTAATTGCTCGAAGCTCTTCGTCCGACAGGGGCGCAAAATTCTTCATATACGAGACGTTGTCAAGCATCTGTTCATAACTCGACATGCCTGAAAGCACCGTCACGACCTCGGGAAAGCTTGCGGCAAATCTTATCGCGTAGCTTGCATACGAGCCGCCGCCGAGAGAATCAAGCACTGCTTTTGCCTCCTCGGGCAGATTTACGAGGCTTCCGCCCTTGACGGGCTCCATTACTATAACCGGCTTTCCGTGCTTTCGGCAAACCTCAAGGCAAAGTCTGCTCTGTATTGCCGCATCCTCAAAGTCAATATAGTTAAGCTGTATTTGCACAACTTCTATTTCGGGATGCTCGGTGAGTATTCTGTCAAGAAGCTTTGCCTCGTCGTGAAACGAGATTCCGAGGTGCTTGATTTTTCCCTCCGATGCAAGCTTTGCGGCAATTTCGTATACCTCACAGCGCACGTACTTTTCGTAAAGCCTTGAGTTTTGCGAGTGCATAAGATAAAAATCAAAATAATCAACGCCGACAGCGTTGAGCTGTTTTTCAAAAAGAGGACGGATTTCCTCTTTTTTCTCAAAGTGCATAGTGGAAAGCTTGTCTGCTATGATAAAGCTTTCGCGCGGATGCCTCTTGACGAGGCATTCCTTGAGCGCCGTTTCGCTCTCACCGCGCAAATATCCGTGAGCCGTGTCAAAATAATTGAATCCGTTACCGATAAACACGTCAATCATACGGCAAAGCTCAACGTAATCAATCGCACCGTCTCGCTTCGGAAAGCGCATACAGCCGAAACCGAGTTTTCCTTTAATTTCGGGAAATAAATTCATAATTACCAGTATTTTTTGAAGTCGGGATTAAGGAATCTTGCAAGAGCTTCAAGGTAGAAGAAGTCGCCGTAAACGGCGCACTCGTCAATGCCCTGACCCTGAGGCTTTGCGTGGGTTACGTGGTGAAGAAGTCCGTCGTAATTCTTAACCGCGATATCGCAGGTGCATCTGTCGATTACAGACTCAACTATCTGAGCCGAAGCAGATTCAAATACCGATTTTTGTTCTGCTGTGTCAGGCAGGTGCTTTGCCATCTCGAGCATACCGCAAGCAGAGATAAGACCTGCAGACGCATCTCTCGACTCGTCACCCGATACGAAATCGTAATCCCAATAGGGAATCATATCGTCGGGAAGATGATTAAGCATAAAGTAGGTTATGTCCTTATGCACCTCGGGCAGAAAATCCGCCTTGGTGTAGGAGTATGCGATAGGGAATCCGTAAACGCCCCATGAGTGCCCTCTCGACCAGCAGGAGTCGTCGGAGTGACCTTGAAGAGTAAGACCGCGAACGGGCTCACACTTCTCAGCATCAAACATATAGTGGTGGAAGGAGGAGCCGTCAGCTCTTATAAGAAGTGCTTCGGTGGTTACAGACTGGTCAAGACCCGCCTTGGTGAGATTTTCGTCACCAAGCTCTGCTCCTGCCCAGAGAAGAAGCGTTGCGTTCATAAGGGTATCCATCATTGTTCTGTACGGTTCGCCCTCTTTTCTGCCGCGCTTGATAAAGTTGTAAGGACCAATGGTGGTATAAGCGTTTCCGTAGAAGAATTTTGCTACCTCAAGAGCAAGGTCGCGCGCTTTTTCGTTGCCGGTCACCTTATATGCGGCAACGCATGAGGGCATATAGGGAAATCCTACGTCGTGACCCATAAGTCCCGTTTTAGCTTCAAACCTTTCTTCATAAGTCGGCAGGTGCTTTTCCGCTTCCTGTCTGAAAAATTCATTGCCGGTTATTTCGTACGCAAGCCAATAACAGCCCGTATACATTCCCGCTTCCCAGTTCTTGTTAGGTCCGCAAACATATTTGAATTCAATCGAGCGGGTTTCGGGGAATGCCACACCGTATTTTTTAGCAAGCGCTTCAAGCTTGTCGGTTGCTTTCTCGGCAGCCTTAATAAGCTTATCGCGGCTTATGGTATGGGGCTTTGCAAATCTTTCGGGATTGTTAAGTACAATGTTTCTCTTGGTCATTTTTTCTTCTCCGTGTCTTATGTATTTTAATAAATTACCAGAAATTTACGAATCCTTCGGGCTTGAGGTATCTGAGGAGTGCTTCAAGATAGAAGTAGTCGCCGTAAACCGCGCACTGATCGATTCCCTGACCCTGAGGCTTTGCGTGAGTTACGTGGTGAATAAGACCGTCGTAATTCTTAACTGTGAAATCACAGGTGCATCTGTCGATAACAGCGTCAAGAAGCTGAGCTGACGCAGACTCGTAAACGGTTTTCTCCTCTGCCGTGTCGGAGAGATTTTTAGCTGCTTCGAGCATACCGCATGCGGAAATCAGACCTGCCGATGCATCGCGGGATTCCGTACCCGACGTAAAGTCGTAATCCCAATAGGGAACCATATCTTCGGGCAGGTGATTAAGCATAAAATAGGTAATATCCTTGTGTACCTTCGGCAAAAACTCAGCCTTTATATGATTATACGCCATCGGGAAGCCGT
>SVRU01000052.1 GCA_015064665.1 Oscillospiraceae bacterium | reverse complement strand
ATAGCTTTTTAAAAAATATTCAATTCTTTTTCTCAAAAACGAAGGTGCAAATTAATGGGAAAGTTTGCGGAAATTAACGCAAATGTCAATAGGTCTAGTGCAAAAAGTTTAAAAAATAGTAATATTTAGCTTTTCGAGCTCACGTTTGAAGCGTTTTAGGGCGTTTTCGCCGTTGAAAATCTTGCGTGGGTAACTATTTATAAAGTCTTGGACGTTCTGGAGATATTCATTTGAGTAAGAGGAAATTGCGGTGCCCTTTGGAATAAAGCGGCGAATAAAGCCGTTTTGGTTCTCGTTCGTTCCTCGCTCTGATGAGCAGTAAGGATGACAATAATACACCGAGGTCCTTTTCTTCCCGGTGTACGGTGAATATTCCATTCTAGCGGTATCGGAAAACTCGGTGCCATTGTCAAACGTAATAGTTTTGAATATCTCTCGGAAGTATTTGCTTCCAAATCTGCGCTCCAGGCGATTAAGCATCGTTACCGTGCTTGCAGCAGTTTTATTCGGAGCTCTGAATATAAGCTCCATTCGGGTGAGGCGTTCTGTCATTGTCAGAACCGTCTCACCCTTTTTACGTTTGCCTATTACCGTATCTCCTTCCCAATGTCCGAAGGTGATTCTTTTTGCGACCTCTGAAGGACGACGCTCGATGCTGTGCTCCGGTTTGGGAATCTTCTTTGCTTCCTTCTCCTTTTTATCCTTGTTTTTCATTGATCCTTTTCGAAGAAGATTCTTAGTGCTGATTTTAAGAAAAACTCCGTTTTCAATATAGCTATAAAGTGTAACTCTGCATACCTTTGTTTGAAATTCTAAGCCATTTTCTTTTATGTAGAGAAGTACAGCTTCAGGAGAATAGCCTGAAAGAATCATCTTCTCTACAAAAGCCGCAAATTTATGATCATTCCCGATCTTTAAAGGTGCGCCTTTTGCAGTTGCATTTAAATCAGCCTGGAATTGAGCCTTATCTGCGCTATATTTTCTAGTCTCACGCCATTCCGTATCTCTATGCATATAATAACCACGCTTAAGCTCACGGTAAATACTCTGATGAGGATAACCTAGGATCTCGGATATTTTTCTAATTGGGACATGAGCGTTATAAAGAGCCTCTAATTGGTCTCTTTTGCGTTTATTGAACGTTGTGTACTCTCTTCTTTGTCGTGTTTTAAATTGCTCCATGGATATGCTCCTTTAAAGGCTAGACGCCGTAAAAAATTCAGACTATCTATTTTTCAGGTAGATAGTCTGTTTTTTTGTTCGAAAACGGAGCGGCGGGGAGGGCGCGGGAAAGCGGCTACTCGCCTTTCCTTTCCTCGCGGCCTTCTCCTCCTCCGCTCTAATGTCTCCGTTAACACTCACTTCATTTATTTGTCATGCAATCAGATTTTATGCTTTGCACGTGCCTCTCGGCAGAACACTAAGCATTTTCATTTAGACGTGGAAAACCTTTTTATCGCGGTTTTCCCAACGCATATCGTTATAGCGTCGGCTCCCTTTCCCTGTTGAAGCGTTCTGCGGAACAGAGAACATAATCTACGTAAAAAGTAAATTTCGCTCGTCCGATTTATCCTTCCCCTCTTGCGTGAGACGAGGTGAACATAAATTCTCCGTCGCTCGTTGACTTTTTCCTATGATTATTTACGTCTGAGGACAAGGAGGTGCACGGCACCTCTGTCATCTTAAGAGGGGACGAGGGGCGTGCTGTTGTTCTGCTCGCTCAGTCATCAGGAGCGTAATCTGATGCGGCGTGCCCGGAGGCGCTGAGAGTTCCCCGGGAGCGACCGGGAACGGCTGAAAATTCCCGGGGTTGGAAAGCCGAATAGTTTAACGAAAGGCAGGCAGAAAGGATGAATGAAATGACCGTACATAAGGAATTTCTCGCCCGGCTTCTTACAGTTCTTAAGCAAGTAGGATTGACGGATTCGCAAATTGTTTTCGTTATCCAGGAACTGACAAAGTAAAAAGCGGTTAATATTAACCGCCCCACTTTTTACTTCGAATGCTTTAAGCTTGCCTAAAGCATCGGTATCGGCTATCGCCGAGCATCCGAGGGAGTAGCCAGCTCTCTCGGGTGTGTAATTATTATATCACAATCAAAATAATTTGTCAAGCCCCCTCTCAGAGGGGCGGAAAGAGGTTAAAGTGAATTACATTGATACAATAAACGGCTATAAAATCTTTGAAGCTAACAAAAAAGAATGCGCCGCTTCGGGATACTGTTATCCGACCTTTGCGGCTTTCCTCAACACCGAGGACGGCGCTGAACTCGGACGCGAAGAATGCTCTCTTGAGAGCTATAACGAGCTCGCGGATTGGTGCGAGGAGAATTGAAAGGAGCACAGCAATGACCCAAACGTTAACCAGAGCGGAAGAGCTCCGCAACGACATCGAAAACCTTCACTTTACTTGCAGATACTACATCGGCGTGCTTGCCGAGCTTGAACAGCTCGGCAGAACCCACACCGAGGATTTTAAGAAAACCGAGCGCAACGTCAACGTTCTCAAGACTAATATCCGAAAGCTCAAGGAAGAGCTTGAAGCAGAAGAAGCTCGAGCCTTTGACCGAGAATGCGAGGAAATAGACCCAACATATTTTTCTTGCGGAATGGCTTGGTAACTCTGCATCCGAGCCGAGGGCGGAGTAAAATCCGCCCTTCGGTTCGCTCTCATCCCCCTAAGCAAGCTTAGCCTAGAGCCGAGCCACCCCACACCAACGAGAGGAGAAAACAATGGAAATAGTTAACGAAAAAGATCTCGGAAGGTTCAGAGTAATAGACCTTCTCGATATTATCGCCTATGATAGCGATAATTACGACGAAGTTCTTTCATTCTTTGAGCTTTGCGGAGATTATTCAGCTTTCCGTGGTATTTACGACGGAAGAGAACAAAAATACATAAATTTGGAGGTTTAAAATGGAATACAGAATTACAATACCGCAAGAAAACGGCTGGAATAAAACATTCTATCTATATTTTTCCGAATACCGAATGAGTCAACGTATTGAAGTCGAAAACGTATGCATTATAGACGTTTATAAGGCTCACGACCACAGATACGATCTGAAAGCATTTTTCTACAAGAAAAAGTACATAACTTACCAAAAAAACATTCGAAGCAAGAAAGAACTGTACAGCGCTATTCAAAATTTGCTGCAGCAAAATTTGTATCAGGCCGTACAGTAATGCCGGGAGATCTCCGACGTGTACTGAACATCGACGTTCAGTCACGTCAGCCGGGAGAAACTGTTAGACGTTGTACAGTTGCTCGAGGAAAAGAACTCCAAGCTTTTCAGCCTGGAGTTCTAAAAATTACCTATTGACTTTTCGTGAAAAATATAGTATAATATCTAACGTAAGCAACGCATAGTATTTTGAGGGCTCACTTGTGAGTATTCTTGAAGGGCGTTGCTTATTTTATTTTTTAGGGTATTTCCATGGATATTTCCAAGAGCTAAAATTCTTCTTTAAATCAGACTGCCGCTGCTTGACTATGTACATCGGTGTACTTCTGCTTTTATCCGGATTTGGCTCTATTTTCTCATTTCTATGATGACCGCTAAATTCAGACGAAGTAACTCTTCTGAATTTGTATCTATCGCCGGTTTCCTCGGACAAAACAAGTGCCGGATGTCCGGATTTTTTATAATGTCTGAAATGCGGATATTTTTCTTTCGCCGTCCTTATTCTAAGGAACGGCTTTTTCTTTTTAGCCATTCTCTCACCCCCCTTTTACTCTTTATTTTCTTGCTTTCCGATCAGATCATTAATGAAATAACTGTTCTGAGATTTAAGCTCGTCGAAGGTTGCTTTTACGCCCTCGTACTCTGCCATATCGTCAATACCCACAGGAGATCTCATCGCCTTCTTGGCAAAGTAATCGGAGAAGCAGTCCGTCGAAAATCTCTTTGAATAGATCTTCTTGGAGCAAAGAAAATAATGCAGCTTGTCCGGTTCTGCATCCTGGGTGCCTCGCTCGACCTCAACCGACAGCTTGCAATAACCGAAAATGTTATAAATTTTCTTATACCTATGCTCCACGATGGAAGCAAGCTTCTTGAAAAGATAAAGCGGCAGCGTATTATCCGAACGCACGTGACGATACTTTAAATATATTCCCTCAAATTTTGAACACACAATATGATAAAGAAGCTCGAAGATGGAGAAGAACGGCAGCGCAAGCTTTGTTTCCGAGCTTTCCCTTATATGCACGATCTCAAGAAGATCTCTCGCATCAGCTCCCCAGCTCTCCGGACGTTGCTCATCGGCGATCACCTTCACAAATGGGAAGTTATCTACCGTCGCAGAGTGCCTTATCATCTTCATCCAATCGTTAAATCCGTCGTTCTTTTGGTTCGTAACGTCGTCCTTGCGCTTTTTATCCTGGAGCTCGATGCTGTTCTTACGTTCCTTGCCGACCTCGGTAATTCCAACGGCACCGAACTCAAACGAATCCTTATTCGGGTTATCCTCGCGTATCCTTCTCGTAAGCCTGAAGGCATCAAAATCCGCAATCTTGCTATACCTGGATATAAATTCTATATCCTTACTTCTACGTTCAAAGAAATCCGAATCGCGAAGAGGGAAATTGCCAAGATCTGAAACTACGGTATCGGTGCGAATGGAAAAATTTGAGAAGAGCAACGCAGATTCCGTTATGTAAAGATAATATAGCTGCGAATACGTTTCCAGGACAGACCAAGCGTCGGTTAACGTTAGTCCGTTATCGTAATAATATCCGTATCGCTCGTAATCGTAATCATAGAACCTGTTCTCGTAGCTCAGACCGTACCGACGTTTAAGCTGCCGTTTTATACGGCGTAGCTCGCGCTCATTTTCGGGCTCGATAAGAAACAACGTGCAAACACGTCTTATAAAATCACGACACGTTGCCAGGTTATAGATCTTATGGTTTTCCATAGCCCATTTTATATTGTTTTCCAGGTTGATCCAGGGGAAATGCGGAAACTTCATATCATTTTCAAGGAGCTTCTCCAGAGCTTTATCCCGGAACATGACCTCTTGCGTTAAGAGCATATCCGTAATTGCCGTGGTTTTCTTTTTTCCCATCGTACCGCATACCATATACACAATGGGCCTGTCCGAGATAAATCCTCTGTTATGCCGCTCCATTCGGCGAAGCTTACCGTAAGCTATCCCGGCGCGGATCTTACAGAAAACAAAATAAGCTATAAAAATCCACACGGGGGTGGGTATAAAGGATATAACCGCAGTTAGATCCACGAAGAGCTTATACACTTGCCGATAAAGGGAAATGAAATCGAAGCTTATAACAAAGTAGAGATAATATGCTATAAATTCAACGATAATCGTTATTCCGTTGAAATTGAATACCCAAATTAAAACCCAAAGATAATAATGCTTAGGATTATCCTTAAGGAACTGAACGAAAGAACACACCCAACGTTTAACCGGGATATACGTTACCGATGCAGCCTTCTTGAAGAATCTAAGAGGCGCAGAATCCTTGTTATAATCGTTATTATGGGTATTAAGGTATTTTCGGAACGCCAGGATAAAAATGAGGATAAGAGGAACGACTGCCAAAAGCAAAATTCGGCTTAAATTTGACACGCCCTCACCAAACGCTTTCATAAAGCCTGTAAAATTATCTGCGCTGAAGAACAAGCCCCAATACTGACTAAAGGCTTCTTTGAACTTTTCCCATGTCTCGGGAAGACCAAAAACAGGCTTCCAGGGGACAGCTGAATATTCGTTGACCGTCGGCTTTGCAATCGTTACATCCAAGTCTAAAAGCTCGCGGAAGTAATAACAAAGCGAGGTCCAGAGATCCCGAAAGCATTCGCCTATCCTTGTGAATGCCTCGGGGAACACGGTGAACGTGAGGACGATCGAGAGCGCGCTCAGAGCGGCGCAAATATAATGACGGTAGTTAAGCTTACGCAAATACCGCAGATTTATTTTCATACTCTTCATACCGTCACCTGCCCGCAAGTATATAGAGCATAGGATATAACGATCAAGGCAACCAGTAACCCGATTGCCTTGATACAAATAATAAATAATTTATTGCCGCTCATTTTCGCCCTCCACGATCTTAAAAATGGAGAACGTGAAGACTACGTATTCCGAGAAAGCAGAGTCGATCCTGCCCAGCTCAAAGATCTCTTTTATAACGACAAAGCAATATCTCCCGGTATAAATCTCTTGTATCGGATCGCGATCGACGTCTATAATACATTCGCAAAGGCACACACAATCCCCGGGCTTATAGCCTCGATCGTTTTTGCGGAACTCAAAGGGCTTTGTGCCGTTGATAACACCCTCGAAATATTCCGGGAGAATTTTAACGTTATGTACGCAGCTGAAAATCCGAGATTCACTCTCGCTGCTTGTAGCCTCTCCGGGATCAGCAACGACGTTTTTATTTCGTACGAGCTGTATAACAGCATAAGCTATAACCGAAATGAACACAGCGGTTAAAACGAATACGAAATAAAAATCTGAAATAATGCTAATAACTTCAATAAAACTCATTTTCATATCTCCTTTTTGTCTATACGACTTAAATTTTATGTATTGACTTTTTTCTTTTGTTGTGGTATAATAATTGCAGAATCCAAGCGCAGGCCGTTGAAACACTACGGAACTCCGGGGGTGACCTCAAATTTTGCTTGGATTTTTTTATTTGCTCTTTTTTACGTATTTTTTATTGAATTTATGTATTTTCTTCCTATCCTGATCACTCATACGCCATACTCCCTTTGGCTCTTCTGTTAAATAAGAATTATGCTCCCAACGAGGAACGCTGAAGCGAGATCCTCTCCTCGAGCTTTTCGAAGGATTTGGATTTTTGCTCAAGCTTTCGGTCGGTTCTCCGTAAAAGGTTTTCGCATGAGTGATAATATTAATTTTCGAACGCCGCTTATGACGCACGCTAACGTACGCCACGTGACCCTCACCTCGGGGATTTTTTACCTCGGGGTTTTTGTTATACCTAAATTCGTTCTTACGCAGGTATTTATCCTTCGAAATTCGAATCACCGCCTTTTCTTTTCGGCGTTCTTATTTCCGCGACCTCTGAACTTGTCCAAGATACCGTGGATGAGCTCATAGACAAGGCAGGTTATAACGGCGGTGATTATTATTGAAAATAGATCCATTGGCTGTTACCTCTTTTTCATGCTTCTTCTCTTATTAACCTTAAGCTTTCGCTTGTGGTATTTTGCAAAAGCTTTCTGGGCTTTCATATGGGCGCCAAGACCTGTTTTATATCCCGACACGGCGGAAACCTGCGATCCGATCTTCTTCGGAATACGATATGCATCCTCGAAACCACTTTTATAGCCTATATCATAGGCGTCCTTTACGCCGACAAAATATTCCTGCGTGCTAAGCGCAACTACGTTCGCGCCTTTTGCAACGCCCCCGGCGGCACGTTTGAACTTCTCTTTCCACGTGCTTTGTTTTTTTGTTTTTACTAGACTTGACATATTTTTTACTCCTATGTATTGACTTTTTTATTTTGTTGTAGTATAATAATTGTAGTAGCGCAGTGCTTTGCACTCATTACGAGAAGATAATGCTTCTTGTGGGCGCTACTTTTTCTTTTTACCAGGATATTTCCAAGGTAAGATATTTTTCTCAAAATTACTCTTCAAATCGTGACGAACACGTTTCCCTATGTACATAGGCTTATAGTCGCCAGGGCGAGGATTGGGATATACTTTTTCATTCGTCCTATTACCATCCTTTTTAGAATGCATAACCTTACGATATTTATATTCATCCTTGGAATGCTCACCAGTAATCAACGCCGGATGCTTTGACTTTAAATAATACCGAAAATGCGGATACTTTTCCTTAACTCCCCCGACGGCTCGGGAGAGCTTTTTATTTTTACTTGCGATATTTATCACTTCCTTTACTTGACATTTTTGGTACAATATGCTAAAATTGTCTTGTCACACAGTTTTTATATTTATACCGTTCGGGGGAACAATAACTTGGTAAAAGGTGTTTCTCTCTTTTTCCTATACCCTAACGGTAATAGAACTGTGTGACAACAGCAAGAGAGCCACTTTTTCGGTGTGCTTCTCTTGAAGCACACTTTTTTTATTTTGGAGGGATAAAGATGAACTGCAAAATTTGCGAAAAACCTAGCGGAATGTACCCACTCTGCCAAGCTTGCTTCAAGCTTCGTGACGCTGGGAAAATTGTAAAATGCGAAGAATGTGGAGAATGGCACTACACAAACAAACCTTGCAGGTGCACGAAGCCTGTAGCAAAAACCGTGGTTGAAGAGCCACCAAAAGAAACATTAGGAACAGAACTCACATGCATTATCTGTGGAGAACCATCAAACGGAAAACATTTTTGCTTAAAATGTTATCGAAAATATCACGAAAGAACTATCACCATTGAAATAAAAGAATGTAAAGAAGCTACAATAGTAGATGCATACGGAAACAAGGATACAAAAACAGCAAACGGACTTTATGTCAGAAGCTTATCAGAAAAAATAATTTATGATGAACTTTTCAAAAGAGGAATTAAATGCGAGTACGAAAGAACCGTCACTTATAAAGATGAAAACGGTGAAATCAAAGAATTACACCCAGATTTTTATTTGACAGATTATAAGCTTTATATTGAACATTGGGGCTATTTAGACTCTCGGGATGCACAATATGAAAAAGAAAAAATCTATAAAGAAAAAATCTACAAATCAAAAGGGTATCGTTTAGCTGCAACCACAAGTAAAGATATAAAAGATATTCAATCAGCCATTGAAAGATTATTGCTCGAAAACGATATAGATGTATGATATTTGGCCTCGCAATAAAAGCGAGGCTATATTTTTGTTAAACTTCTATTTCCTTTTTTTGAATAATGAAGCAATTAAATCAAATGGAAGTCTAATAATTGTAACCAATCCTTCACAAACAGGTTTGATCGCCGGAGCAACCGCCGCGAGTGCGATGACAATTACCACAAGAGAGAGAATGCTTGTAAAGTCATCAAAAACATCTTCAAAAAGCGAAGACTCACCATCATCCACCGCTTCTCCTACAAAATCGTCATCAGGAACATCAACGGCATAACAATTATGTACTACTCCATCAGTAACAAACTTTAATCGCAAAATAGCTACCTCATAAACAGAAGTACCATCAACAAAGAACTCATTAAAAACGTTATCGACATCCCAAGTACTTTGAACTGTTTTATTAAAAGTAGCAAATTCAACGCCCCAATCATAAGAGCTGGCTTCGTCGTAAAATGTATATTTAGCACCATGTGTAGCTAAATCACCTTTTAAATCCATTATTTTATCAAGCTCTCTATACTGCGTATCATATTTTCCGAACCATCCTTCGGTTTCATAAGACACAAGTTCTGTACCTGGTTCTACTGTAACAATTTGAGTTTCAGATAAAGAAGTTATTGAATTCGAATTACCATTCAGCAAATTGGAACCAGGACCACTATAAGTACCGTTTTGTAAAGCTTGTCCAACTTTATAAGTAACAGGAAAATTCATATAACCTCCTGTATCCCAACAAATTGTATATTTAAATGTTTGAAAAGATATTTCGCACTCCATTAAAGTATCCATCTCTTTATCGGTATTAAAAAATATATAAAAACAATCAGAGTATGAAACCTTTTCGGAATTTGCTTCATAAAGACCTTTATATCCCCAAGATTTCAAAAAATCGTTTTCATCACCATAACAGAAGAATTTAACTAAACTATCGGTTATTGTTATAGTTTCGATTTCCTGATTAAAAACTTTAATAGTTTTATTTGAAAGGCCGTTATAAATAAAAACTTGATCAATCTTAATTTTATCTTTACCATTTATAATTATTTCAGATAAATAATAACGGCGTGTAGAATAATCAAGATTAGGTAAATCTGAAATTTCATATTTACACCAATTGCATTGAGAGTCTTTATCAATTAAAGCTAAATCGTAAGTTTTAAATTCTTCTGTAATTTTATAATTTTTATCCGACGTTGCTGTACTTAAAGAAACTGACAGAGAATCATTTTCATGATCTCCAACATAGTTTAAATATAAATAAGTCCTTGGGTTACCATTCAAATCAAAATATTGAGACATGGTTATAAATATATTTTCCTTGTCAGAAATAAACGATAGATTATCTTTTTTCATACTAACAAGATCGGAACGAGCAGGAGTTTTAGTAATATCAACGCTAACATAATCATCATTCGCATATGCACGAACCCCAAGCCCGGGAAGAAGCAGCTGAATGAGGAACCCTGCCAGGACCGCCGCAAGCATTGCTATTACTGATATTCTCTTTTTTGTTTTTTCTTGCATTTTAATATCTCCTTAATTTAAGACGGTGGACACATTGAGCATCCACCGTCTTTTAATATTTATCTCGGAAGATACTCGTTGATTACAATGGGAATATCTTTGCCGCCCTCCATGAGATCGGCGGGATAAACGTTGAAGCAAACGTAAACTGCATCTTCGGGCACGTTCTGAACGATATAACCGCCCTCTTTTACGATCATTTCCTTTGCAGGAGAAAGAGCTTCGCCGTTTTCATCGAAATAGAAGACGTGATAAACGCCGCCCTCGCAGATCTTATCAAACTTAAGCTTATACGCCTTGATATCGGAGCAGTTGAGCTTAACTACGTTAAAACCGTCATTCGCTGATTCAAGAGCATCAGAGAAAGCGGTAAGATCTTCCGAGGTATCAAGCATAGCGTTGGCAATAAACGTAATATCAGAGGATATATTCTTGGAAGTATCATCAACAATTGATGTTGAATGAAGCTTTGCGATAGCATAATAATCCTTAGGAACGAATTCCTGATATCTATCGACAGTAATATTCAAGCAATCGGAATAATCGCCGATATCCCACCAGGAAATCGTCTCTTCATCCTCGCCAAGAACAGGATAAATAACTATACGACAATATTTTGCAAGATCAGGAACAGGACCGGTGAAAGGCTCGTCGGTTATAGCTTCACTATGTAAGAAGAGATCGTCCTCGTTATACCAGAATATCTGATATTCTCCGGTATGCTCGAAATCGAAGGACACCTTAAGACCGGAGCATTCAATTCCGTCCGGTGTGTAAAGAGTTACTTCGGACTCTTCATATTTTCCCTCTGCGGAAAGCCTTCCGCGCTCAAAATCCGCGTTGACGCTCTTTTCGGAGCTGCCGAAAATACCAACGACGAGCGAAGCAACGCCTACAATCAGTAGAGCCGATACAATAACCAACAGTATGGTTTTAGTTTTTTTAGAAATTCGTGTTCTTTTCATTTGTTTTTACTCACTTTCGTTAAAATAAATACTTTCATTTGAATAACCGGAAAAAACGTTGTCAATACCAACAACAAGATCCGTGCAGCCGGAACGTGGAACGATTGATACATATTTTGCAACATATCCCAAATGATCAGAAGTTATTGAGCACCAACCTACGAACTCATTATCTACATAGATAAGGCACGCAGAATCGCCTTCGGCACCTGGAGCAATATAATCAAACAATTCCAATCTGAAGTTATACCAAGTACCATATTTTAGCATCGGATCAGAATTACCGACTAAGGTTGATAAATTATCGATACTGAAATAATTTGGATTGTTTGATTTGTACAATCGAAAATGTAAAAGCTGCCCTGATTTATCAAGGGTTCTACCGAACCTGATATCAAGGAAATTATTTCCGCCCAGAGTAATATCACCGACAGAATCAATTTTCAAATCAAATTCAAAAACGGAACGATCATAAGTTCCGTAAATTTCCGACGAGTATTTAAGAACATCGTCGTACAACAAGGGCTCGAGTTTTTCATCTCTCGAAATCTCCAATCCAAATCGACTTGAAGAACTTATACCGTTAAGACTATATCTGAGATAATCGTTATTATACTCAGATACAACTTTCAAAAAAGAGCTACCGACGTAATCATTGTGGAAATCAGCATCACCGCAATAACCATATTGGAAATTCAAAGCTCGGTCTTTATAAATTCCGCCGGAGGGAATAGACCCTTTAATATAGCCAAAATCGTTCACGATAGGAGCTTCTTCTTCTGGAGTATTAAGACGTACCGTTATTGCAATTGCGCTACTGATGATAGTGATGATCAAAAAAACAATCACTACCGTCGTAGCTTTTCGTTTTAGTTTATACATTTTTGAACCTCGTAAAATTTATTATCGAGCAACTTTTCGTATGGCTTTCCTCGCCGCGCTTGCATCGCGCCGGGCATTTAAATAGCCCATACGGTACGTCGCTTTGGATTTTGAAAGCTTTTGCCCTCGGAAATCCTTTTTCCGCTTTAGCTCACCCGCATACCGCTCTGACTTCTTCTGCGGACTTTCAAAATATTTCGCCATGAGTGCACCTCCTAAAATTTATTTTCTTCCTGACTTATTGTCGGATGAACCATATAAATCCCTATGAATACGTTGAGCCATCTGCTTTTGATTAAATTCCAAAACTTTTAACTTATGCAGCCTGCGAGTTTCTCTGAAATTCTCGGCCATATCATAAAGGAAATCTAACTCATCGTAATTTAGGAGCTCAACGAATTTATCCACAGTCGTTTCTTCGCTGTTTAACCTGGTTGAAGCAAACGCCTGGGCTATAAGTTGTTTATATTTAGGATTTTTGGGAGCAGGGGCTTTCCTTATCATTTCGAAGAAAGCATCTTTACCAAAAATCTCTATTAAAGTTTTAATGCTACCTATCGGCTGAGTCATTACATAACGTTCACAAGCGGATAAATTGTAATCAATACCAGGCTTGCTCCAAACAGACACACGAACAGCATCATCAAGAAAATCAGACCACCATTCAGCAACAGGCCAACGCCTTTTGTTTGAATCACCAGTTGGAATACGGAAAGAGATATAATTCTTTAAAACACCGAGATATAATTCTCGTAAATCTTTATTCTCAAGCTTATCGACAAACCCTTTAGCATTAACATCCTTCAGCTGAAGCTCGCAACGCACCCAATGAAATTGCTCGCCGTCAAAACCTCGTTCAGCGGCTTTATCGTATATTCGGATAAATACGTTTGATTTTTTTGAACCGAAATATACTGCATTACCTGAATTTGAATAAATTGATTGATATGTACTTGTCCGAGATACGAAATGCTCTTCTCGCACCTCGTCGCAAACGCTTCCAATATTGAAAACCCCTGTCATATCATCAAAGGCCACGTCAAGACGTGTAATATGTATGTTGTCGGGATCCTGCCTCACGAGCTTGAAAAATTTTTCATAATCTCCGTTGCCGTAAGTTTCGAAAGAACGGCAACCTTGTCCGGACATTTCAAGCCATATAAAATCTCCGCTTTGCGATAATTCGTTTTCATTAAAATGAATTGATATTCCGGAGAAATAAAGACGATACATAAATCCTTTTGAACCTCTTACGGTTTCGAAAGAGCAATCGCATAACGACAACAGCTTAACAAGATCGTGAACAGAATGTTTGCGAGTAGTAAATGATACCCAGTCAAAGATAATTCTGTTTTCTTTCGGAAAATCGGGTATTTTATCGGAATAATGCATATTTTACCTCCTGCATGTACGTTCTACCCCCCTGTTAGCCGTGGGGGGTAAGCGAAATTTTGTACTTTTCAGAACAAAACTTCGCCCGAAAAACCCCTAAGAATTTATTTGTTTTCGTCATTTACTTCCTCATCGGGAAGTGTTGTCGCAAATGCTTCAAGTACAGCTTTACGTCCCAGGAATCCAGGATCACGATCATTCAATTTAGGATTTGGAAAATAATGGATGTCAACGGCAATAAGTTCACCTTCTTCACCGCACTTTACATAAAAGTTGGTAGCAACCTTTTCCTTTCCGTCAGCTCCTGTGTACTTTTTCTTGCGCTTAAATAAATTTACTCCTGCCATAATGGCCTCCTTCTGCCTCTCGGCTTAAAAATATAACAAAACCTAATCGGTATTTATGCCTAAGCGGCTTTTAAACCTATACGGTATTTGTATCTAAGAGGGAACGCCGTTCCCGACGGCGTTCAAACGGTCGCAAAGACTCGATAAACACCTCCCAGGGCGCAATCAAACCATTCGCGAATTTTCATATCTTCCCACCCCCGCGGGGTCGGGAAGATATGAAAATAGTGCAAGATCGCCGAGGAAAATACCCTCAGGGCCTTGCACTATAAATATTAACATACGAAGAATGCTTCTAAAATCGGATAAAGCCTTGACAATTATAAATATTTGTGGTAGAATATAATAGTTAAAGCCGTGAGGGAAAGAAGTAGCGGCGGTGTAGCTCACAGAAAGTTGCCGTTTGATGAGAGGCGCGAGTGATTACCGTTTTGCGAATACGTTCCCGAGTGCGTACCGAAGCCGCCGCATGCGGTGTGTAGGCTACGACGGGTGCGCCCGTTATTGCGCGTTTTCTTTGGCGTGGCTTTTGTTTTGGCGTATTCGCTTTTGTAATACCAGATTTTCGCCGCACTCGGTGCCCGTTTGCACCCTGCCGCCAAGGAAATCTGAGGCCGAATTTTTGGCAAATCAAGGTGGTACCGCGTTAATTGCACGCCCTTGGGTTTTCCCGAGGGCGTTTTATTTTGGTTTAAAAAAGAATTATATAAAGCGAGGACAAAAAATGAAAATTTACGACGAGCTTGTTGCCCGCGGACTTATCGCGCAGGTAACTGACGAAAATGAAATCAAGGACCTTGTAAACGAGGGCAAGGCTGTATTTTACATTGGCTTTGACCCCACGGCTGACAGCCTTCACGTTGGTCACTTTATGGCTCTTTGCCTTATGAAAAGACTTCAGATGGCAGGCAACCGCCCCATCGTGCTTATCGGCGGCGGAACAGGTCACATTGGCGACCCCTCCGGCAGAACCGATATGCGCTCTATGATGACGACTGAAACTATTCAGCACAACTGCGATTGCTTCAAGGCTCAGATGGAAAAGTTCATCGAGTTCGGCGAGGGCAAGGCAATTATGGTTAACAACGCAGATTGGCTTCTCGACATTAAATACGTTGATATGCTCAGAGAGGTTGGCGCTTGCTTCTCCGTTAACAGAATGCTTACCGCAGAATGCTACAAGCAGAGAATGGAAAAGGGTCTTTCCTTCCTTGAATTCAACTATATGATTATGCAGTCTTACGACTTCTATCATCTTTTCAAGGAATACGGCTGTAATATGCAGTTTGGCGGTGACGACCAGTGGTCAAATATGCTTGGCGGAACAGAGCTTATCAGACGTAAGCTTGGCAAGGACGCCTATGCTATGACAATCACCCTCCTCCTTAACTCCGAGGGTAAAAAGATGGGTAAGACCGCAAACGGCGCAGTTTGGCTCGACCCCAAGAAAACCTCTCCCTACGATTTCTACCAGTATTGGAGAAACGTTGGCGATGCTGACGTTCTTAAATGTATAAGAATGCTCACCTTCCTTCCCCTTGAAGAGATTGACAAAATGGATTCTTGGGAGGGCGCGCAGCTCAACGAGGCAAAGGACATTCTTGCCTACGAGCTTACAAAGCTTGTTCACGGCGAGCAAGAGGCAGAGGCTGCAAGAAATGCATCAAAGGCTCTCTTTGGCGCAGGCGACTCCTCTATGACTCCCACAGTTGAGGTTCCCCTTGATATGCTCCGCGACGATGCAATTGACGTTAACGGACTTCTCGTTCTCGGCAAGATGGTTCCCTCTCGCTCCGAGGGCAGACGCGCAATCGAGCAGGGCGGTGTTTCTCTCGACGGAGAAAAGGTAACGGACGTTAAGGCGCTCGTAACACGCGAGCAGCTTTCAGCAGGTGTTCTTGTTAAGAGAGGAAAGAAGAGCTTCAACAAGTTCGTTCTTAAGGCTTAAGCCAAGGAGAAAAAATGAAAGAAATTCTTGAAAAGCAGGGCTTTATCTGCGATATGGACGGCGTTATCTATCATGGTAACAAAATTCTCGAGGGCGTTCGTGAATTCGTTAATTACCTGATTGATAACAACAAAAAATTCGTCTTTCTCACCAACAGCCCCGAAAGAACACCTCACGAGCTTTCGATGAAGCTTGAGAGAATGGGGCTTTCGGTTTCTGCCGACCATTTCTACACAAGCGCTATGGCGACAGCCGAATTTCTTGAGCATCAGTCGCCCGGCTGCACAGCCTACGTTATCGGCGAGGCGGCACTTTCCAAGGCGCTCTACGACCATAAAATTTATATGAACGATATAAATCCCGAGTACGTTGTTGTTGGAGAAACCCGCACTTATAGCTTTGAGAAGATAGAAAAGGCTATATCCCTTGTAAACAAGGGAGCCAAGCTTATCGGCACAAACCCCGACACAACAGGAGTTACCGAAACGGGCATCTTCCCTGCAACGGGCGCCCTTGTTGCACCTATCGAGATTGCAACGGGAAAGAAGGCGTATTTCGTTGGAAAGCCCAACCCCTTAATGCTCCGCCACGGTCTTCGCAAAATAGGCTTACATAGCGAGGATATCGCCTTTATCGGCGACAGAATGGATACGGATATTATCGCGGGAATTGAATCAAACGTTGATACTGTTCTCGTCCTTTCGGGTGTTACCGCCGTTGAGGATATTGACAAATTCCCCTACCGTCCCAAATACATCGCAGGCGGTGTTGGAGATTTGCTTAAGTAATTTTAGATATTCGCTTTCATAATACAAAAGCCCCGTAAATGCAAACAATTGATTGCATTTACGGGGCTTTCTTTATCTTTTTCAGTTTTCAGTGAAAGAGTGCTGATTATTCTGCAAAGGTAACGTTTTTATACGCATCTCTTTCCATAACCTTGCCGTCAAGAGCGAGGGTGGTATATTCAACGCCGGAAACAATAATCTTAGCGGAGGAGTTGATGTCCTTGATTCTCCATTCACCGGAGAACTTGGAGTCAATTGTATTGCCCTCGATAACAAGGTCAACGCCGCATCCGCGGTTATCTATTTCAATTGCAGCGCAGTTCTGGTTTGCAATTGCACCTGCCTTAGCGCCCTGATCTGCGTTGAATTCGCAATTCTTAACAGTAACCTTGGAAACCTCGTTGCCGCCGTCCTTGTAAACAAGGATAGCCTTACCGGAGGTGTTGAAGATACAATCATCGAAGATTACGTCGTTACCGTAGGTCCAAACGTACTCCATACCTGTGGAGCTTGTGGTTGTGAGGTCGAAGGTACATCCGATGAAGGTTGCGCCGTCACGCCCAACTCTGAAGCCACCGTCAAAGTAGCAATCAATGTAGGTAACGTTTTCGGAATAAAGCGCTGCATAGTCGGAGCCGTTTCCGCCTGCCTTGCCAACACCGCCCTTGATGGTAACGCCCTCAAAGGTAATGTTTGCCTTCTCCATATAGCTACCAAGAGTGATATCAACAACGGTATCCTTGGTGCCGGAGATATTAATTATCTTCTGCTCATATCTGTTAGCAGGAGAAGGAAGAGTAAATGTGCCATCGGGAAGAGTTACGTCAACGATGTCAGAGGAAGCAAGTGCGTCCTTAAATGCTTCATTTGTTGCGGGAGCTGAAACCAACGCTGTGTCTGCAATACCGTTATTTACAATACCGCTTGCGTTGCCGTTAGCCGCGCCGCCACCGATGAAGCTATCTACCTTAGTTCCAAGAGTAGTCATACCGTTTTCATCAAGAGCAACAACAGCACCGTCAAGCACGGTCACCTCGAAGCTACCACCGTTGCTCCAGCCAACTACTGCGCCGATACCGCTATACTGCTCATCGTAGGAGCTTGTAGTGTTCTGGGACCAGATAACCTTGTTATCCTTACCTGCGATGAAGCAGTTTTCAATCTTACCGCCCTCACTCTGACCTGCGAAAAGACCGGCCTGGCAACCGCTTACAGTTGCGTTTTCAAGGGTGAGGTTCTTAATAAGACCGCCGCCAAGGTAGGAAACAAGTCCGCTCTTTCCGTTTACACCCTGACCTGCGTTAAGATTGCTGATGGTGAAGCCATTGCCGTCGAACACCGTGAGATTACAGTTGAAGGGAGTATAAGCCACGCCGGTCATATCAATGTCGCAAAGAAGAGTTCCGAATGCGGAATAGGGGCTGTACTCATAAGCGGGAACGCTTTCGCGCCAAGCCGCAAATGCTGCCATAGCTTCTCCGCTGGCAACGTAATAGGTTCTGTTTCTGCCGTAAACATCAGCATCAACGTCCATATAGAAGCCATCGGAAACGACGTCAACAACCTCGTAGGAAATACCGGTTATGCTGTTTGTATTAGCCTTGATGCTATCAACGGTAGCCTGGCTGGTTGCGTAAATTGTTATGTTACTTGCATCACCGGTCTGCTTGTTAGAGAATGCCATTCCGCTTCCGGGAGCGCAGGTTGTGTTCTCGCCCTCAAAGATAACCGTCTTAAGGGAAGCGCAAGCACGGAACATATAGTACTGAATTTCAACGTCGCCCTTGAAAATAACCGTCTCAATTCCGGCACTGGAATCGAAGAGATGAGTACCAACGCTGGTTACGGATTCGGGGAATACAACAGTCTTAACGTTTGAAGAATAGAACGCGTGATCTTCAACTGTTGTAACGCCCTCGGGAATTACAACGCTTTCAACAGCAGATCTATAGAAAAGACGGTTAGGAAGAGTGGTGGTACCCTCCTCAAATACTACATCTTTAACAGTAGTATTATTTTCAAGAGATTTATATGCTGTTGTTACACCCGGATGAATTATAAGAGTTTCAATAGTCTTGTTGCCGGCTATTGCTCCGCCGAGGTCGTTTACCTCAAGAGGAACAGCGTAGGTTGATCCAACGTTCTCGGGAAGAGCCATAAGACGAACCCTGTCCGTTGTGTCGGAATAGAACACCTTGGAGCCGTCAGCATTTTCCTTGATTGTACCGGGTTCGGTTCCGAAAACGTAGTCGCCAAGACCGCCGTCATAATCGTTGCCGAAGGAATCGAATTCGCTTTCAACCTGAGCAGCAAGAACGGTGAGGTCGAAGGTGATAGAGCCCTTCATATACTCGTTGCCTGCAAGCTCGTCCATATGTACGGAAAGTGCGAAATAGTGAATTGAATCCGGCTGCATAGCAACGTAGGGCTCGCCTGCGATACCGGAAACAACCTGCTCACCAAGTGCTACCTTGTTTGCATTTGTGCCGTCCCATGCGGTTACCTTCTTATCTGCCTCGTCTGCCTTTGCATCGGGGGTGATGGTGTAGGTTACAACCTCATTGAGCTTCTCAGTAATTTCGGTAACGTTAAGAGCTACCTTATACTTAAGAGCAAGAGAGCCTGCGTTCTTGATAGCAAGATAAACTACCTGAGTCTTGCCGGGCTCCCAAAGATTGCTTACGTTCTCATTTGCGTCGATAAGACCGCCCTCACCAAAGATGGGTCTGGTTTCATCGGAAATGTCAACGTAGCTTGTGCCGTCGAACATATAAAGCTCAACGTCAAGGTTACCTGCAACGATTTTGTTGCCCGCTGAGGTAACAGAGTCTGTGAACCACGCGAATGTCGTTCCAACCAGCATTGATACGGTCATTACCAATGCGAGGATAGCGGAAAGCAACGCGCGTTTCGTGCTTTTTGTCTTCATAGTTGTCCTCCAATTGAAATTTATGCACGTAAACAAACACGTGTGAATTAATTATAAATATTTCATTAGCATTTGTCAAGTGCTTTTCTGATAAATTTACTGTTTTTTAACTAAAATAAAATGGTTTTATTAAAAATATTTTTTAACTTGCATAAATTATGCCGCAAGGCGGTATGCGAACTCCGGACACCTTGATTAAAAGTCAAGTGCTCTACCAGCTGAGCTACAGGGGCGTATTAAATTTTGGCTCCACAATAAACCTGCGGAGAATTTGCTATGCGGGGTTGCGGCTCTAATGTCGTTCCGCCGAAATTGCTTGTGAAGCTCGGCTATCCGCATAACGCAAGA
>SVRU01000051.1 GCA_015064665.1 Oscillospiraceae bacterium | reverse complement strand
ACCTAAGACAGATGGGCTGCCGCTGGCTTTTTCCGGGTGTTGACGGAGAATACATTCCTATCAAGGCTACAACTCCCGTGAAATACAGATTTAAGCCGTCGATGCGTTACAGAGGTCAGTGCAACGAGGGAGCGGAATTCCATCAGTGCATGCTTGACGCGATAGATTTTGCACCCAAGATCGGAATGAACGTTTTTATGATGGAATTTTTCATTCCAAGCGGCTATTATAATTTTTACTATGAGCATATAAATAACGAAAACAACCGCAAGCCAGAGCCCGTAAGCTACGATCAGGTTTTACAATGGAAAAGACAATGTGAAGCAGAAATAGAAAAGAGGGGGCTTCAATTTCACGATATCGGTCACGGCTGGACCTGTGAGCCGCTCGGAATAGATTCGCGCCCGTCTTTTCTTGATGACAGCGAGATACCTGATGATGCCCGTCGGTATATAGCCATGCGAAACGGAAAAAGAACGCTTTGGATGGACAAACCGAGATTCACCGAGTTCTGCATGTCAAATACCGCGGCAAGAAAAAAGGTCGTCGATTATATAGTTGATTATATAGCAAAGCACGATAATGCAGACTATATACACGTCTGGCTCGCCGACTCCAGAAACAACCACTGCGAATGCGAGGATTGCGTGAAGAAAACGGCTTCGGACTGGTATATTACACTCCTCAACGAGCTTGATGCCGCCCTGACAAAAGCAAGTCTTGATACGAGAATAGTATTTATCGCTTATACCGACACAACCTTTGCACCGCTTGAGGAAGCAATAAAGAATCAAAATAGATTTACTCTTATGCTCGCACCGGTTACGAGAAGCTTTACAAAACCGCTTCCGACGGCAATCGAAAAGGTCGAGGTGCCGAAATACGAAAGAAACAATATTACCCTGCCCACAAAAGTTGAGGAATATTTTTTGCATCTTGACGAGTGGAGAAAGAGTTGGCACGGCTCATGTATAGCTTACGAGTATCATTTCTGGCGTCATCAGTATTACGACCTTCCGGGTATAAATATTGCCAAGGTAATTCACGAGGATGTTAAGTCTTACGAAATTCACGGAATACGCGGAATTATTCAGGACGGCTCACAGCGCTCATTCTTCCCGAACGGCTTCGCCTTTTACGCATATGCAAGGACTCTTTACGACACCTCAATATCATTTGAAGAGCTGAAAGAGGACTATTTCAGCACCGCTTACGGCGATTGCTGGGAGGATATTTACGCCTATCTTGAAAAACTCAGCGATGCCGTAGATTTCGGATTTGTTGAGCAGGAAAAGTCTCTTAATTACACTATATCAAGATTTTATAATCCCCCGCTTGCAAAAAAAATCAGAACCGTTCCCTCCATTACCGCTGAAGGTCTTAAGATAATACGCGACAATTTCAATTCACCGTACAGAATAAGAACCTTTTCTATGAAGGTGCTGGAGCTTCACGCAGAATATGCAAACCTCTTGGCAGAAGCACTCGCTTTCAAGGCACTCGGACTCGACAAATCAGCCTGGGAAAAATATTACATCCTCAGAGATACAATAGGCAAATACGAAGCAGAATTTCAAGGCGTATACGATCATGGCCTTGCAATGAACTCACTTAAAAATAACGTATTTTCATTATTGACTTCTCTTCCCGAATCGCCTTTTGCGTAAAAAACAACAATTTGAGGATAATTTCAAACAAAACGACCTTGTTTTCGGATTTAAAATATATTATAATAAACTAAAAATTAAAAGGAGATCACCAAAAATGAATGAAAAAAAAGTAAAATTTGCCCTGGTTGGAATGGGCGCACTTGCATTCCGCCACCTTGACGGAGTTAATCAAAACAGTGACGTAGCCGAAACCGTGGCTATCTGTGACGTTGACGAAGCTGCTCTTAAGAGCCGCGGAGACGAATTCGGTATTCCCGAAGAAAAGAGATACACCGATTATAACAAGATGCTTGCCGACGGCGGTTTTGACTGCGTTATCATCATCACCCCCGACCAGATACACAGAGAGCAGGCTGTTGCGGCTCTTAAAGCAGGCTATCACGTTCTTTGCGAAAAGCCCCTTGCTCAGTCTATGGACGACTGTCAAGCAATGGTTGACGCGGCTGACGCCAGCGGAAAAATCTTTATGACCGGTCAGGTTTGCCGTAAGGCACCCGGCTTTGTAAAGGCTAAGGAGCTTGTTGACGCAGGCGAGATCGGCGAGCTTTTCTTCGTTGAATCCGAGTATGCTCACGACTATCAGTACATTCCCGGTGCTGAATGGAGACGTGATCCCGTAAATCTCCGTTACAGTGTTATCGGCGGCGGATGCCACACCATTGACCTGCTCAGATGGATCGCAGGCGATCCCGAAAAGGTTATGGCTCTCGCTAACAGAAAGGTTCTCACCGACTGGCCCGTTGACGACTGCACTATCGCTATTATGCAATTCCCGAACAACGTAGTAGGTAAGATTTTCTGCGGTATCGGCGTTAAGAGAGATTACACGATGCGCACCTGCCTTTACGGAACAAAGGGTACTATCATCTGCGATAACAGAAGCGCATTCCTCACCCTTTATCACCACGTAACCGACGACAACGGCAAGCACAGCTATCCTGCCGTTCAGGTACCCGTTGCGGTAAAGGATCACAACGTACAAGCCGAAATACGCGAGATGGCTTTGGCAATCCTCAACGGCACCCCCATCGTATGCACAGTACGCGAGGGCTCTAACACCGTTGCGGTTGGTCTTGCAGCTGTTGAATCGGCAGCAAACGGCGGTATACCCGTTGCTCCCAAGTACATAAAATAATTTCAAAACATTTCAGCTAAAGAGGTTTTTTATATGAAGCTAACTGATTTGACTCTTCGCGAAAAGGTTTACAGAACCGTTATCTTAAACGTCAAAAGAATGCGGGGCTCGGGCACCATTCAAGACCTTTTTGACAAATACCCTATCGGTGGCCTTTACTATGCAAAGGGACCTGCTGAGGGATTGATTGAAGCAGTACCCGGTGATACTTCAACAAGAGCCGATTTCGTTGAAAAATGCAAATGTGCCTCGAAATACCCTCTTTTGGTTTGCGCCGACGGAGCAACGATTGAAAACGGTCCGAAGCCTGCATATTCCTGTCTTCTCGGAGCTACGAATTCCGAAAAGCACGCCTATGATTACGGAAAGTCACTTGGCATGCAGATGAATTACAACAAGGTTGACTGGATACTCGGTCCGTGCGTTGACCTGCCGTTGTTCAGATGCACCGAAACAATAAGCGGAACTATGTCAGACGACCCTGTCTATGCGTCAAAAATGTATGCACAGGTTGTAAAGGGTATTCAAAGCCAGAAGGTTGCCGCAACGGTTAAGCACTTCCCCGGCATCGGAACTCACCACGTGAATATGCATATTTCCGCAGGTCAGAACGTGCTTGATTTTGACAAGTGGATGGAAACCTACGGATACGTTTACAAAGAGATGTTCAAGGCGGGCGTTATGAGCGTTATGACCTCACATATCACGCTTCGTTCATTCAGCGAGAAAGCAGATTACGGAACTATTCCGATTGCAACTCACTCAAAGGATCTTACAATAGGTCTTCTTAAAGAGAAGCTTGGCTTTGAAGGTGTCGTAGTAACCGATGCTCTCACTATGGGCGGATGCACTGTCGGAAGTCAGGTTGAGGAAGCCGTTGCAGCCTTTGCCTGCGGTGCCGATATACTGCTTTGGCCGCCTGTTGAGGCAGGTGACAGAATAGTTGAGGAAATTGAAGCCGGAAGAATTCCCATGTCACGACTCGACGATGCTATCGAGAGAATTCAGCGTCTATACGATAAGCTCGGTATAACCTTGGAAGAAAAAGACAGAGAAAGAATGCCTGCCGATCCCGATTTTGTTGAAAAAACATTCAAAGAGATAAACGAAAAAGGCATAACTCTTATAAGAGATGAGCTTGGAAATCTTCCTCTCAATAAAAACAGAAGCAAAGTGCTCATTGACCTTATCGCCTCTGAATCGAAAAAGAACGATGCAGATGAAAAAATCGAAGGCGCTGAGATAATTGCGGATATGCTCAAGAAAGAGGGCTTCTCGGTAGACATCAAGTGGAATTACGTCAATTTCATCGACAAAAGCCTTAACGAAGAGCTTAAGCCCTACGATTACGTCATTATAATGCTTGACGCTCCGATTTCGATAGGAGCAACGAGAGATTGCTTTAATTCTGCCTGGACAGTACACCTTATCCCCGATGAGAAAAAGGTGTTTTTAAACTTCGCAAGTCCGTATTTCATCGACGATTATTACCCAGAGGAAAAAACCTTTGTTCACATCGGTGCTCCAATAAGCCCCGATAGAGCAAGAGCCGCAGCAAACGCAATCCTCGGTAAATCAAAGATGACCGGAAAATTGATGCAAACCAATATCAAAGTATAAAACATATAAAAAGACGCTTAACAAAGTAAAAATCCAAATCGGAAAGCTTTGTTAAGCGTTTTTTAGTTATTCAAATTTATAGGTCATATCCTGTCTTTCGGGGTCAAGCTTTCTTACGCGGAAGTTCTCGGTACACATCGTTGGGAATTCCTGTCTGCCCCACGGCTTGAGCCAGGTAAGCTCACCCGAGAGTCTTCCCTCCTCGTCGTGAACGCCGTATCGAAGCTGGCTGATTTCGGGGCGGTGGCCTGTTCCGCACTCAAAGTCAAGCGACTGAACGATTACGTTGCAGGGTCCCGGAAGCATTTCGAAAAGAGAGCCCTTGGTCGTGGAAATTATGTTAGTGTTGTGCTGAGCTACTATGTGAGTAATTATCGAAAGATGGGAGCAATCGTGGAAGATAACACCCTCCTCGCAGTTATGCACATAAAGATAATCTGCAACAACGTGCTCTCCGAGAACGAAGCCGTATTTGAAGCCTTGCGACGCGGAATTTCTGATTACAACGTCATCGTTCTGGTCACCGGATGCAATAAGACCTGCGGTGTGGCAGGGGTTTTCAAGAAGCTGCTTTCCGTTGAGAGAGTCACCGACCTGCTCGTCAAGGCAGAACTGACAGTCGCTTATCCAGACGCGAGATACATTCTGAAGGTTTACGGCAGTCTGCGTAGGATACATTTTATCGGTGTTGAGGTGAACTCGGAATTCAAGATTTGCGATTGAAAATTTCGTTGCGCAGAATTTGCCCTTAAGGCTTTTTCCCTGCGGTGCTGAAATTATCGACCAAGGACGCGCATCGGGATCGTGCTCCTCGGGTGCCTCCCAATCCGAAAACAGAAAAGTGTTGTCGGTACGCATAGTTTTGAACTGCGTTCCGCCGGGCACTGCGGGGTGGTCGGAGGGACGAACCATGTACGCATTCAGAAGCCGGCAGGGCATCTCGCCCTCAAGGAATATGTTGTGTCCTCCCGGAGGAATTATAAGCTGTGAGCGAAGCTTCATTCCGTTATATTCTTCAATACCGGGCGAGGCAATTCTGTAGCCTGTTTTTGTATATGGAAAAAGGATACGTCCGCCGCCGCGCTCTGCGGCATAGTTTATGGCACTTTGTATTGCGGCGGTATCGTCGGTTATGCCGTCACCCTTTGCACCGAAATCAAATACATTTATTCCAAAATTCATAATAAAGCTCCTTTGTTTTTTATTTAATTGTAGCTTATATATGAGGCAAAGTCAATAGAATTTGCACCGAAAAATTTTCGAAATAAAGGCTGTCGGAATTTTAATCTGTCCCGACAGCCCAAGGCTTAAAATATTAAGTTGAACACATCTCCGTGACCGTCAATATAATAGCACTCGCCATTATAAAAATCAATAAATTCCGGCTCGATATCAAGTCCGACATCTTCAAATCTGCCGTAAAATATCTCTTTTTTCTTCTGCGGATCAATTATTCTGATTGCGGGAGGATTTTCCTCGCTCTTTGAAAATCCCTCAACCGAATATATCAGTCCGTTATGACAGCACGCCCCCTGCATGTAGCGCATATATTCGGTATCAAAGAAATCAACGATATCAGATTCACTGAGCAGCTTTACTGGAGCGTCAAATTCATCGCTCCACTCCCCCTCGGTAAAGGACGGCAAATCAAACTTGAAAAATCTCGTCTTATGCGGCTTATCGCGCATAACGAAAGCGTAAAGCTTCTTGTTTTCTCTATCGACCGCAAAATTGCCGTAGGGTCTTACATCCTCATTTTCGGGCAGGGATTTCCATAACTCAAGATTTTCAACAAAGCCTATTTTTATAATTTGAACGAGCTTTGACGAGAATGTATTTCCATCTCGGACTATGCGGTAAACGCAGCAAACGCCCTCGCGTCTGTCGTCTTCTTTTTTGTAAGTATTATATACCGTGGAATAGAGGAGAGGAAACTCGTCGACCTCCTCGTAATAATCACAACCGAATGAAACCGCGTTGCTATGCGGACAAATTATATCGCTTTTATCAAGGCGAAACTCGAAAAACGGACTGTTATCACATTCGGTGTTTTGAAGCTCACAAAGCTTATAGACCTTGCATACGCCTTTTGCCATAAAATGAAACAAAAAACCACCGAATATAGAGCCGTCTTGAAATCCTTCAATTTTAAAAATTTTTTCTGCCTTCATATAAAATCTCCGTATTTTAGTTTTCTTCAAATTCAAGTATGAAAGCATCTCCGTGACCCGCTGCGTAGTAGCAGGTATCGCCGGCAAAGTCTATTGCTTCGGGCTCCATACCGATTCCCATTTCTCTCATATTAACGTAAAACTCTTGAGTCTTTTTTATCGGGTCGATAATACGAAGCTCAGCGGGATAACGCGAGCTTTCCGAGCCGCCGCCTATTGAATATATTTTTCCGCAGTGAACGCATGCGCCCTGGAGAGGATGATACTCTACGTCGAAATAATCCTTAATATCCTTTTCATGCAGGATTACCGTTTTAACGCCGTATCTGTCATCTATCTCTCCGTCCTTACAGCTCGGCAAATCAAAGGTAAAGCATCTTACTATATGCTCCTTATCTCGCATGACCAAGCCGTAGTACTTGTTATTTTCGCAATCTGCGACGAAATTTCCGTAGGGTCTGAAATCCTCTCTTTCCGGAAGAGATTTCCAAAGCTCTCTGTTTTCAACGAAGCCTATTTCAATAACCTGAACGAGCTTGCTTGTGAAATTATTGCCGTCACGCGTTATGCGGTAAACGCAGGTAACGCCCTCGTAGCGCACCTCGGAGTTATGATAGGAGTTATATACGTTTGAATAAAGCAGCGGAAATTCATCGCCCTCACAGTAATACTCGTTTCCAAAGCAAACCGCATTATTATGTACGTGAATAAACTCGTCTCTGTCAAGACGGAATCTGCAAATAGGCTCGGGCTCTTCTCCGTTTGCATGATTCATCGTTTCAATTTCGTATACGGCGCAATTGCCTCTTGGGTCACGGTCTATAAATGCAAAAATATATTTGCCGAATATTGCTATATCTTGACCGCTCTGTACCTTACCTATTCTTGTAGCTTTCATTTCTTATATCCTCCAAATATTTCGTCTATCGTTTTTATGTTGTTCCGTTTAAGAAAATCGTACGTTTCGTGTACGCGATTCCCGTCATAATCCCTATGGTCGTGTCCGTCGAATCCGACACTGATATACACACCGCTTTGTTTAATTATTTCAATCCTTGATTCATCCTTCATAAAGTCCTTGACGTAACCGTGTTCGCGGTAATCGTGGGTGCTGTCATAGCTGACGTTCAACTCCCAGAAAATACCCGCGTTGGCAAGCTTTTTGAAGAACTCAAGATAATCATAACCATAAATATCGCAATAGTGAAAGAGGTCTGTGTGTGCGATACCGCACCTGATTCCAAGGCTTTTGCAAAATTCGAACAGATTTTCACCAACTGTGCTTTCGGGCATGTCGATATGCTCGACAAGGCAAAAATCGCACTCACCGACAACGTCCTTTACGTTCGGGTCAAACTTGTATGGAAGTGTCGCTATCTCTATACCACACAGTATTTTTATCCTGTCCTTATACTGCTCTGCCAAAGCCCGTACTTCGCTCACGTATTCCTTTACTCTGTCCTTTATTCCGTGACGGTGGTCGGTTATCGCGAAAAGAGAAATTCCCGATTCAATCGCCGCCTTTATTGAGTCATGCGGATCATCCTCGCTGCAGTTGCTGTAATAAGTATGAGAATGAATATCAAAAACGTTCCTGCTTTTATATCGGTTAAAGGTATCGAGCGTCTGCTTATAGCCATCCTTTTCTCGTATTTCGAATATTACGGGCACTTTGTTTATTACTCCGTCCGTCCAATTGCGGAAAAACGAGGAAAAGCTGATAAGCCTGCCGTAAATTTCGGTTATGGCAAGATGGTTTTTAATTTTATCAAATCCCTCATTATTGACCTGGTGCAAATGGTAACCCACTATATGCCTGCCAAGCATTGCCATCCACGTGCCTATCTGATAGGTTTGGCTAAACGGAGCATTGTTTCTTGCGTGGCCTATATCAAAATTAATTCCGACCTTATGCCTGCATTTTTCAGAAAGTATTTGCATAAACTCAAGACATTCCTCGGGAATGTATCCGAACCGCCTCGTTTCATCGGCGGATTCGCTCCCTGTCATATGCATATTTTCAACTCCGATTACGACGTCGCCCTCGGTTTTATTAAGATATGAGGAAAGCAGCTCGGCAATACTCTCAAGAACAAGCTCCCCCTCGCGCACGGTCTTAACGGAAACCTTAGGCACGTGCTGAGTAAAACGGTTTGCGCCGAGGATATTGGAAAGCTCAATATACTTTTCAAGATTTTCGTCAACAACAGCCTTACCGCCGCTATATGATATGTCGGGAAGATGAATAGAAAGATTCTCACCGCCCAACTTGCGCCACCTGTCTATAAGACGTGTTAATTTTTGCAGATCGGCGTTAATACAGCTATTACGAAGCTCAAGATTTTTAAGCCCGTAATTTACGGCTGTTTCTATATCCTCATCAACGTTGTAGCAGGATATACCGAAATACTTATGTAAATCCGCGGGAACGGCGGAAAAGAAATATACGGGAACAAGCTCTTTCGTTTCGGTATCATAGTATGTGATACACGGATTTTCTCCTATTGCTTTATCGGGGTCAAGCGATTGAAGCGCAACGTCAAATCCGTCAATGCGGGATCTGTGCTTGTGTCCGTAAAACAGCATTGTTTCGGGGTGGCTTTCGCGCCACTTCAGCATTTGCTCACGGCTCGGCTCTGAAAGATTAATAATAGGGTGATGCATAAACACGATGCTTTCGCCGTCAGCCAAATCAAGCGCCCTGATATCACTCTCGCTTACGCATCGGTCGCAGTCGTTAAGCGCAAATACTGTTATATCCGACATTTTATTTACGCAGGGCGAAGACAAAGACTTGATGTCCGCAAGGTAACGCGGGTCGCGAAGATCTGAGTTGCCGGGAATATATAAAAAAGGAATTCCAATACGGCTGATACGGTTTATAAACCGCTTGTAGACCTCACCGTTACCGTCGCAAGTAACGTCACCCGCATAAACTACGCAATCCGGTCTTTTTTTGGTTATATCGTCAATCGCAAAATCAAGAGCCTTGTATTGCAACGTGTCCTCATATGCACTAATATGTAAGTCGCACATAAAGCAAATTTTCATAACTTCTTCTCCAAGTACAATATCAAAAACATTATACATCAAAACGTCAAAAAAATCAATATAATAGTTTTTTTACATATTTTAATTAAAGTTATTATTAGGTCTTGATTTTTGCAGAAAAAAAGTGTAGAATAATAAGAGAATAAAAAAAACAAGGAGATTTTAAAATGGCACTTGTAACAACAAAGGAAATGTTTAAGAAGGCTTACAAGGGCGGATATGCAATCGGCGCTTTCAACATTAATAATATGGAGATAATTCAGGCGATCACCGAGGCTGCCGCTGAGGAAAAGTCACCCGTTATTCTTCAGGTTTCCGCAGGCGCGCGTAAATATGCAAAGCATGCATACCTTATGGCTCTTGCACGTGCGGCTGTTGAGGACAGCGGCGTTGATTTTGCTCTTCACCTTGACCACGGCGCAGATTTCGACATCTGCAAATCCTGTATCGACGGCGGCTTTACATCTGTTATGATAGACGGCTCTCACCATAGCTTTGAGGATAACATCGCCGTAACCAAAAAGGTTGTTGAGTACGCTCACGCTCACGGTGTTGTAGTTGAGGGCGAGCTCGGAGTTCTTGCGGGCGTTGAGGATGACGTAGTCGCAGAGCATTCGTCTTACACCCGTCCTGAAGAGGTTGAGGAATTTGTTAGCCGCACGGGCGTTGATTCACTCGCAATCTCTATCGGTACGTCCCACGGAGCATATAAGTTCACTCCCAAGCAGTGCACGAGAAACGAAAACGGCGTTCTCGTTCCCCCGCCGCTTCGCTTTGATATTCTTGAAGAGGTTGGAAAAAGACTTCCCGGCTTCCCCATCGTTCTTCACGGTGCATCCTCGGTTGCGCACGAGTGCGTAGCAGAGATCAACGCGCTTGGCGGTAAGCTTCCCGATGCGGTAGGTATTCCCGAGGAGCAGCTTCGCCGCGCCGCAAAGATGGCAGTATGCAAGATCAACATCGACTCTGATATCAGACTTGCTATGACAGCAGGCGTTCGCCGCGTATTCGATGCTAAGCCCGAGGCATTTGACCCGAGAGAATATCTCAAGGTTGCAAGAGAAGAAGTTAAGAAGATGGTTCGCCATAAGATAGTTAACGTTCTCGGTTCTTCCGGCACTCTTTAATTCAAGACAAAATTTTGATAAAATTTAGGCAGAGAGTTTTACATACTCTCTGCCTTGTTTTATTTTATTTAAACTAGAATTTCCTCGTCATCCTTTTTTGGTTCAACAAGAATGGTAAGCTTCGTTATGCATTCCCTTTCCATCTGAGCTACGATTACGAATATGTTTTCATAACGGAAGCTGTCACCGACGTGAGGGTCTGCATTCAGCATCTGTATTGCCCAACCTCCCATTGTGGAATACTCACACGAGAAGTCCTCGGGCTTTGCGAAATCGACCTCTTCAAAGAAATCGTCGATATTCATATCGCTTGCAACCTCGTAGGTATTTTCACCAGTAGCTACACAGTCAAGAACGATAACGTCGGTATCATCCCATATATCGCCGACAAGCTCCTCAAGGATATCCTCCATGGTTACGACGCCGAGCGTACCGCCAAACTCGTCAATTACGATGGCGAGATGCATTTTTGCTTCACGCAGCTTTGCGAGCGCGGCGGGAAGCTTCATGGTTTTGTGAAGCTTACAGGGCTTTAAAAGAAGCGAGCGAATATCGGGCTCTGAGCTCTCAAGAGTAGCCTTGTAATAACGTGTGAGCGAAAGAACGCCTATGATGTTGTCAATACTGTCTTCATACACGGGCAAGCGCGAGTATTGCGTAGTATCAGAAAGAAGCTTGGATATTTCGGAAGAGTCGTCGTCGATATCAATCGCAGTCATATCGATTCGGGGGGTCATTATCTTTTCGATTGTCGTGTCACTGAATTCGAGAGTGGATTGCAAAAGATCCCCCTGCTCTTCATTTATAAGTCCCTCTTGCTCAATGGTATCGATTATGGATACAAGCTCTTCTTCTGTAACCGTAGGCTCATCGCACTTATGATCACAGCCCCATATTTTTCTCAAAACGAACAGCAATGCCATGACAAGAAACACGAACGGACTTAAGATTATCGTGAGTATTTTGGTGGGAATTGCGATCAACTTTACCACTACGTCCGCATTTTGTTTAGCAAGTATTTTGGGAACGATCTCACCGAATATGAGTATCACAATTGTTACGAGTATCGTTGCAATAGTTGATGCGATCGCAACGTGATCGGCGAACAAATTCATGACTATAAGAGTCATACAAGTCGAAACAGCAATGTTTGCAAGGTTATTGCCTATCAGAATTGCAGATAATGCCGTCGTGAATTTTTCGGTGATGCCGAATGCGATTTTAGCGGTCTTACAGCCGCATTCCGCGCTGCGTCTTAAACGCATCTTATTTGAGGTATTAAACGCGATTTCCGATGCTGAGAAATATGCGGAAAGACATATCATTACGAATATTACGACGTATGCCCACCACATTTTAGCAAAATGTTCTGCAAAGGTCATGCCGTTACCTCCTCTCCGACGTCAAGAGCCTTTCTTTCGGCTATTTCGTCTTCATCAAGGATATGCACGACAACCTCTGTTACTCTGCCGTTCACAAAGGTCTTCGGTGTTATCTCAAATTTTTCATAATACAAAACCTCGTCCTCCGTGGGAAGATGCCCAAGGTTTTCAAGCATAAATGAAAGTATAGGCTTAGAAGCGATAGCTTTCGGCGCTCGACCTATTCCCATTCTCTCGTAAGCAGTTCCGACGAGCATATGAGTGTTTATCATATACTTGTTTCCGCCGAGAGTCTGGAAATTCTTATCAACTACGTCCTCTTCATCAAAAATTTCACCGACAAGCTCCTCAAGAATATCCTCTATCGTAACGAGTCCGACAACCTTTTTATTAGCGTCCTGAACTATTGCAAGCTGCAATTTATGCTGACGCATGTGAGAGAGAAGAACGTCAATTTTTGTTTTTTCACGGATTATGTAAGGTGTAACCATAACCGAACGCAATACGACCTTGGGGTTGCGATTATACTCCTTCAAGAAGTTTCTCGTTCTGACAACGCCTATGATCCTTTCCGAATTCGCCGCCTTGATGGGCAAACGGGAATAATTCGTATTACGTATTGTTTCAAGTATTTTCTCCGTAGGGTCATTTATTCTTATATACTGAATATCCTTCTCCATAGTCATGATCTCGTCAACGGTAGTTTTCGAGAATTCAATGGCGGATTTCAACATATCACCTTGCTCTTCATTAACGACACCCTCCTCCTCGGCGGTGTCAATGATTTCAGTCAGCTCATCCTCGGTGATAGAGGGCTCCGCTTCCTTCCTTGAAAACATTTTGGATGCCGCACCCGAAATTAAATTAAAGAATGCAGAGATCGGTGAAAGCAGTTTCATTAAAAACCTGAGAGATCCTTGGAAAAACATAGATACCGTTTCGCTTCTGTCATTAGCAAAGCTTTTTGGTATCATTTCACTGAACAGAAATATTATCACGGTACTTAAGATAGAGCAAATCATTGAAAAGGCAAATGAATCGAGAAATTCATCACTCTTGCCAAGTCCGTCACGAAAAATGTCGGTTGCAAGAATCGTAAACACTGCCGCTCCGGCAATCTTCGTTACGTTATTTCCGAGCAACAGCGTAGTCAAAGCCTTATCAAACTTGTTCAAAATACTGATTACGCCCTTAGCGCGCTTATCACCCTCATCAGCAAGAGCCTTCACTTTGATCTTGTTCACCGCAGAGAACGAACTCTCCGTTGCAGCAAAATACGCTCCTCCAATGACACAGATTATAAATATAATCCATAAGGGTATACTGTCACTACCCATGAAAAATACATCTCCTTACCTATTTAATAAACTAAATTCTATTGTATCATTTCTTTAACGATTTGTCAAGTGATACGCATCTTTAAGCGAGATGCGTTATGTTAAATGTATTTTTAAAGCAAATTCTGGCGTGTCTTAAACAATCAAGACACGCCAGAATATAATTTTAATATTCTTTCTATTCCGCAAACTCTTCTTTTTCTTGCTCTTTTTCTTCATGATAGAAGAACAAGCACGGAAACATAAGAATCGCAAACAAAACCATAAAAATACCGAAGGATTTAAGGCTGTCCCATATTCCGTCAAAGACGAGCTGATACAGTCCCGTGCCGCAAAATACGAAGAATACAGAGCCAATGATTGCAATTACGGGCATTACGTAGCGCGAAAAAAGATTGCATTCCCTGAAGTTTTTCATTATATGGATATACATAGCAATATAAACGCCGTATATAATTGCGCAGACTATTTCATCCATACTGCCGAGATACTTAAACAGCCATACGCCGTGCATTGCAAGATACCATACGCCGAGCATCAACGTCATACACGCAAAGCCGTATATGCAAGAATAGAGGGATACGCTTTGGTTTTTACCAAGCTTGGAAAACTTTTCGGGCATGATTCCCTGTCCGCGACAGGAAAGAGTATACATACCGCGGCAGCAGCTGATTGTAACTCCGTTAACCGTGCCAAAGCAGGATATCATGATAAAGAAGGTAAAGAGCGCACCGCCGACCTTGCCCATAATTCTCTCAAAAACCGCAATCGGCGCGTTTGCATCTTGGGCAATAGTTCCTGCGTTACCGAGGAATGCGGATAACGACATATAGTATACAATATAGAAAGCAAGTATCGCAACCGTGCCGAATACGAGAGCACGCGGCAGATTCTTTTTAGAATCCTTAAGCTCCGCGTTTATCGAGGTTGCGCACACCCATCCCTCGTAAGCAAACGCCGTCTTTTTAACAGCTTCACCGAAGTTCACCTCATAACCTTCTGCCGAGGTTGAAAACGCCGATATGATACCTGCGTCACCGCCGACTATTAAAGATGCAAATAGACCGGCAAATGCAACAACCGCGATAGGTATAAGCTTTATAACGGTTGCCGATATCTGAAATTTTGAGGAAATCACAGGCGAATAATAATTGAGCAATACCATGAAAAACAGAAAAGCAAATGCAAAAACAAAGTTTCGCCAATCTGTAAGACCGACGTTTACCCCTATAAGCTTAAAGAAATAGCTTCCGCCAAAAAGAGCTACGATAGATGCAATTATGGGATAATAGAAGGTTGCCACAAGCCATGCAAGACCATAGCCGACCTTTTTATTTGTAGAAACCTCTATATAGTCTACAACACCGTTGTATTTGGTTATTCTGCTTGCAAAGACTGCAAAGCAAAATCCGGAGCATACCATAATAATTCCGCCTACAAGCCACGCAAGAAGCGAAATTTTCAAGTCACCGCCGGAAAGAGAAAGCACTCCTCCCGCCTTTAAGAATACGCCGGAACCTATTACGATACCGATAACCATTGCAATACCAAGCCATAGACCGTATTGCTTTTTTACTTTTTCCATTCGTTTTTTCTCCTGAAATTATAAAGGATATATTTATTATAACAAATTTGAGCGTAAATTGCAATACGAACTATACATTCGTTGCCGATTAAATTATACGGATTAATCAGAATTCAATTAAAACGACTTGATTTTTATTGATTTTGGTTATTTTGGGCGACCAGGAAAGAAGCCTTTGCTGATCTATTACGTGATAGCGTGCTCGGCTGAGATCGGCTCCGCTTATATTCAGCTCTGCAGCGTTATCCGAAATATTCGAGATCACCATAGCCGAGCTTTTACCGTCCGATGCCGCCGCAACGTAAATTCCGTCTGTATCGCAGTCGGTATATACCTCGTCACCGAGCTTATAAAGATGATCAAACGCCACAAGCGAATAATAGGTGTGCCACGGCTTATACGTGTAAGGATCAAAAAGCGCTCCGTAAGGCGAGCCGCCAAGTCTTGCATCATAAAAGACGAGCAAATCAACCGGAGCTTTCTGCATGCCGAGCATCATTGCCGTTACCAGCGCGCTGTGATGCTCCGTGCCGCGCTCTCTAAAGCGCGGATTCCACTCATTAAGATGGCTCTCGGCATTCTTAAATCCGTAGCGGTCAAGCTGCTCGCGCGCCCAACGCGCTACCCTTGTTGCTCTTGTCGGAATCCCATAGCTGTGCCATGATAAAAAATCGAGCGGAGAATCCTTTTCTTTTATATAATGCATGAATCCGTGGAAGAACTCGATATAATACTGCCATTTGAGATTTCCAACGAACTCCTCGGGGTCAACCGCCGCATTGAAGCTTATGGCGCCGTATCCGCCGACCTTTATTGTCACCGAATCTTTCTTTAAGACGCTTTGCGGTAATATCGTAAAGCTCGTAATACTCCTCCTTGGTTCCGTTCCAGAGCTCAGAGGCAACGCGCATTCCGTCATCCGGCTCACACCATATCTCCCAATAGGTGATATCGTAGTGATATCCGTCAGCCCATCCGTCGATATAGTGGGCAACGATATGCTCACAGATGCGCGCCCATTTATGAGGGTCCTTTGGGGGATCGATATTGTAGGATTTGATTTCCGAATTATTCTCAATCGTAGTGCCAAGTCTGTAATACGGCTCAACACCGGCATTTATCAGTGCCTCTATCAGAGCATCGGTAAAGGCAAAATCATAGGATGCGGGATCGGTTTCATCGGCATCAAAATTTCTGAAAATATTGGGAATATCAACAAATCTGTTAGAGCCGAATGCGCCGCCTACGTCGTGCAATCTTGAATACGGAGCTCCCGCCTCTGTCAGATAATGAAAATTGTCGAACAAATTTTTGCCCGAACCGCCGATAGGTCCCTGTCCCACCGCATGCATCGGCTTAATTTTTCCGAGTTTTTTATTTATATCAATTTTGATTTCAGCCATTTCATTACCCTCCGAGTCTTTTTTATAATTCTATCACAGAATAAGACGGTTTTAAATGGAATATTTCCCTTTGATTATGGAATATTCCACTTTGTGCTTTTCTACAATTATTTTTTATTAAAAGCGGGGCGGTCCTAAAATTATACTTCAGACCGCCCCACAGGTTTATTTTTCGTTTTTGTAAATCTCTTTAAAGTATTTGTACGTATCGACCTTTAATTCACCGCAAGCCGCCTCGTCGCATGCAATGATTCCGTCCTTATGAAGCTGAAGTGCGCTTATCGTCCATGCGTGATCAACTCCGCCCTCAACACAATGGCGAAGCGCGCGAGCCTTGTTGTGACCGCTTATCAAAAGAAGAACCTGTTTCGAATCGCAAACTGTGCCGACACCGACAGAAAGAGCCGTCTTCGGAACCTTACACGGATCGTTACCAAAGAAACGCGAGTTGGCTATCAAGGTATCCTCGGTCAATGCACGAACACCCGTTCTTGAGGTCAATGAGGTAAAAGGCTCGTTGAAAGCAATATGTCCGTCAACTCCGCTGCCGCCAAGGAAAAGGTCAATTCCGCCGTAAGCGGTGATCTTATCCTCATATCGCCTGCACTCAGCTTCAAGATCCTCTGCCATTCCGTTAAGGATATTTACGTTCTCCGCGGGAATATCAATATAATTAAAGAAGTTATCGTGCATAAAATACCAATAGCTCTGGTCATGCTCTCTCGGCAAACCGACGTATTCATCCATATTAAAAGTAACAACGTTTTTGAACGTAACCTTGCCCGACTTATTCATTTCAATAAGCTTTCTGTAAACACCGAGAGGCGATGAGCCCGTCGGCAATCCAAGAACAAACGGACGGCTCTCTTTGTGATTGTTTATTGCATCTGCAATATGCTGAGCAGCCCATTCGCTCATTGCTTCGTAATTTTCTTTAATAATCAGTTTCATATTTCCACCCCTTAAAAGTATAGTTTCTTTTAATATTTTATCACATACAACCCAAAAATGTCAATCTATTTATAATTAAAGTTGTTTTTTTGGAATAAACACAGTATACAAATCCTTTTCAGGATCGTTTCCGCCGGCAGACGCAAAATCAACAAGAGTCATCTCATCACTGCAAAGCTTAACTATTGCCTCTCCGTTAGTATCAGCGGACTCAAAGCGGGCATCGCTTGACAGGCGCTGCCAAAGCTCGCCTCCAAAATGTGTATCATGCGTCATGAGCATCGGTCCGTAGGTGACGGATAAATATTCTTTGCCGTCGATAAGGTGTGATTGAATCCTTGGCTTTTTTTCAAGATAAAGCGAAACGAAAAACTCCCCCTCTTTCAAATCAAGCATCAGATATCCGCCCTCTGCGGCAAGCTGAGTTTCCTTGCCGTCTACTGTAACACTGTAATTTTCACACCATTCGGGAACACGAAGCTTCAAAACAATTTTGTGTTCTGCCTTAATTTTAAATTCGATATTATCAGATTTTGGATAATCCGCCGTTTGCTCGCAAATTACGCCTCCGCATTTAAACACCGATGCCGAATAAATCATTGGAATAAGTGTATTGCCATCAAAGTGATAAAGCATATCGTTAAGATAGGAGAAGAGAGTAAAGCCGCGGTAACGGCAGCATTGGTACGCGCCGCCTGCCGTACGGTATATCTTTTTACCCCAGTTCCCCTGATAATACGCAAAGTCGCTTCCTGCTTTCTCAAGAGAGCCGCACATGTGGTTAAGGAGAGTTTTCTCTATAACGTCGAGATATTTTGCCTCCTTCAAAACATAGAAAAGCGCAAGTGCAAGTTCAATGATTCCAACCGCAACACAGGTTTCATTCGGCTTATCCTCGGTTGGCATAAGTCTTGGAGAGTTTCCGTTTTCCGTCCATGACTCACGAATCGTTCCATTTCCGGTATTTCTGATTTGCGTCAGTCGAATCTCTTCAAAATAACGTCTTGCCGCATCGATAGCCCTTGAATTTTTCGCAAGAATACCGTATTTCAAAACGCCGAGATAAACGACTATCATCTCGATACCTTTTTGTGAGCGAAGCTTAAGAATACTGTCAAAGGATAACAAATTCATATCCGTACTCTCACAATATTCTATAATTCTGCCGACAAAATCCAGATATTTTTTATCTCCCGTGGCTTCATATGCAGAGAGCATCGCAAAAAAACAGGTAATATTTTCGCTGCCCTTGTTTGCCGCCTCAAGAATATCGGGATGATTATCGCAGGAAAAGGTATTAACGATCCAATCGGCAGCCTTTATAATAAGCGCCTTTATCTCGATGCTGTTTGTAACCGCATACATTCTTGTCAAGCCGTAAAGGGTAAATGCATGATTCCATACCGAAAAAACCTTAAGCTCGTTTCCCTCGCCAAGCATTCCGATATAACCGTCACTGCGAATGTTATTCTTTATGCTGTTAACAACCGCCATTCCCTTTTGCAGAGCACGCTCATCACCGTCGCGCTCATAAAAATGAGCGCAAATATCCATGAATTTTCCTGTAAATTCAGGCTCGGCATAATAGAGATCGCGAGTGCCCTCATATGTTGAGGCGTGAGCATTCTCATCTATCTTATCGTAAAAATTCGCCCTTACCTTCTCGTATTTGTCAAGCAAAATGCCCCCCGTAAGAGAATAGTAACGTATCATTAGAGTTTCTCCTTGTTTTTGTAAATTTGTATTTATTTGCAAACAGGAAATTCAATTTTAAAATCCATTTTGATCACAGTGTTCGGAATGTAATGTGCACTGAAATTCGATATCTGATTTATATCGTCGGCAAAGGGAGCTGTTACGAAATGAACCGATGACAAATAGCTTTTTCCGCACAGATATAGTTCCCCGTTATAAGATGCTTGTTCCCTTATCCATTGCTGAAGAGCCAAACCGTCCTCGCGCTCATAGACATACGGAATACAATCGCCACCGCTTTTTCCTCTACCGCGACAGTGCTGGAAGACGACGGCATATCCCGCATCAAGCTTATCGGAGTATAACTCAAGCTTGTTTTGGCAAATCTCCGTTTCCTCTAAATTTTCCTATTTGTCAACATAAGGGTTTCTATATATGACGGTTGGAAAAGTGCCGATTTCGTCAGGAAGACAAATAACAGTAAAAAGCTTTGCACCATTAAAATTCAAATATTTAAAACAAAATTTTCTCTTCATACAATCTTTCCGTCAAAACTATCCTTTTTACATTCTACCGCATGGATTTTTACATAGTTCACCGATTAGATTATATCTAAAAAAAGGGCATTTGTCAAACCCTTTTTGTCTCCTTTGCAAAAAATAAATTAAACGCAAAGGAAGCCTTGATATAATCCCCTTAAAGTAGACACTTGAAAAAACAAAAAGTATTCAAGACTACTTTAAGGGGGTTATTTTTATGCCAAGGAAATCGCGCAAGAACAAGAAATACAGTATTGAATTGAAAGTGCA
>SVRU01000050.1 GCA_015064665.1 Oscillospiraceae bacterium | reverse complement strand
TCTGAGAAAGGATTTGCCTACAAGGTTTGCAATTTCAAGATTTAGATTTTTTTCATATATTCCGTTCTTTCCTATTGCACCGGGGTCTTCTCCGCCATGCCCGGCGTCTATAATAACAAGATTTTTTTCGTTTTCCATAGCAAGCGCTTCTGTATATGCATCAGATGAAAAATATGCATTGCAGAATATATTGACAAGAATAAGAATTATTAAAGTGAGAGCGGTAATCTTAGTTGTTTTTAAAAATTTTGTGTACCATTTAAAATTCAAAGTAATAACGCGCATATAAAAACCCCCGAGTAGATTAATAATACGGACACGCTTTAAATTAAATCTAAAGCGATTTTTATACGTATTATTCTTGCCTAACTATACTCGGGGATTTCTATATTTATTACTTATAGCTTTTATTCTTTTTATTTGATGATGGGAAAATTTTTATATACTTCATACCGAAGATATATCCGACGGAAACAACGGTTATAGCTAAAAGTGGAAAAATCAGATATGCTACGGATTCAGCCAATATCGTGTTTGTCATATTCGAACATATTCCTTGAACTACGCCTATATACATTGCGTTTGTTAGAAGGAGAAAAGGTCTAAATATCTGAGAGACAATTCCTTCTCCGTTTGCATATACAAGCTCTGATATAACACATCCGCCCGCAAGAACGAAATTCAAAGAATTTGCAGTCGCGGCTATGAGCGCTCCTTTTCCTATTCTTTTGTTTATTTTTCCTGCGTCGATTCTTATTTTGTCGTTTGCACCCCAATCCCAAGCCGCAGTATACAGCAAAGCGTAAAAGAAGACGGTTGCAAGTATTGAAATTCCGATCTTAACCTTCAGATACATTCCGGGATTGTCCGGATTGTCTGAAAGAGAGGTAATTGAGAAATAAAGGACGAGAGAAAAAATGGTTATACCGATTTGATTTATGTATAAACGAACGATATCATAAGAATTTTCTTTTAAAAATCTCATAAATACCCTTTCCTGATAATTTTGATTGCAATTATTTTATCATAAAAATAAAAAAATACAAGTAGAAACCAAAAATGTTTACATTTTATCCACTAAATTTAAATATTATTTTGTATAATATAATTGTCTTATTTTAATTTTGTAAAGGAATACGCTCTGATGTCTGTTTTAACACTCAAGGGTGAAGAGATAAAGACCTTCCCTGCCGTTCTGCGTGATTATGCATCCTATCTTGCAGTTATTAAGGGAAACAGTGAAAAAACGGTGTGCGAATATCTTTTGGATCTCAGAACCTTTTTTAGATTCATGATTATGCGTAATAACGGTGAATCTTTATCGCGTGAAGAATTTGAACAAATCAGTATTAAAAATATTAATCTCGATGACGTTAAAGCGATTTCTGCGCAGAACATAATTGATTATCTGATGTTTGCGGGATTTGACCTTGAAAATACCCCAACAACGCGTATGAGAAAGCTCAGCTCACTTAAATCGTTTTTTGGTTATGCGCACGGAAAAAAGCATTTTATCGATTCAAATCCTACATCGGATATAGACGCTCCCAAAAAAAACAAGACGTTGCCTAAGCATTTGACGGTAGATGAGGCAGTCTCTCTGCTTGAGGCTGTCAAGAATGATATTCAGTCCAAAACGATTATACGTGATTATGCTATTATTACACTTTTTTTGAACACAGGAATGCGTCTTTCCGAGCTTGTTGGGCTTAATCTCGAAAGCTTTGACCCCGATCTTGTCAAGGTGAGGGTTCTTGGAAAAGGAAATAAGGAAAGAGTAATTTATTTAAACGATGCAGCGGTGCGGGCGGTGCGTGATTATATAAGAATCAGACTTGACCCCCGTTTTATCAGAACGGAGGACAATGCATTTTTTCTCAGCCGCCGACAGACGAGAATATCGGCTAAAACCGTTCAATGGATGGTTTATAAGTATTTACAGCTTGCAGGACTCGGCGCAAAGGGGCTTTCAGTACATAAGTTAAGGCACACGGCTGCAACGCTAATGTATCAGACCGGAAAGGTTGATATTCGTGTTCTCAAGGAAATTCTCGGTCACGAGCAGTTGAATACCACGCAGATATATACCCACGTAGTTGACAAAAATATAGAAGAGGCCATGAGTAAAAATCCCTTGGCTGAAATTAAAATCAAAAGGAAAACAAGAGATAATCTTGATGACTAATCATGAATGCAAAATTTATAGGTGAAAAGATTAAAAAGCTTCGCAAGGAGCGCGGATTAACTCAATCCGAGCTTGCAGGCAAGATTATAACGAGAAATATGCTGAGCAGCATTGAAAACGGCAAAGCTCTTCCTTCGCTTGAAACTCTTAATTATATAGCAGCTAATCTTGAGGTGCCTCCGTCATATCTTATTTCCGAAGAAGACGATATCCTGTTTTACCGAAAAAAAGAATTGATTTCGCAAATTTACCGCGCATATTCTGCTAAAAATTACACGGCATGCATCAATCTTATTAATTCTATCAGCGATACGGATAATGAGCTTTCATTTCTTCTTGCGTCTTCTTATCTTTTTCTCGGAAAAATACATATAAACCACGGCTCGCTTCTTAAAGCTATAGAATGCCTTGACAATGCGTACAGATTTTCGTCACAAACGGTTATTGAAACCGACCATTTAAATGCTCAGATTCTTCTATATCAATCGATTGCCAAAAACGTACAATCCCCTCTTCTTGAGTTCGATGCGCAGAAATATTCGGCGAATCTTTTGAATTCTGTAGATTTTGAATTTTTTAAATATCTTACTCTTGATTATTCGTTTGCATTTGAGAATGCCGTTTTAAGCCTGCATCTTGAAGCTAAAAAGCTGATGCTTGAGCGAAACTATAATGAGGCAATCAAACGCCTTTTGAATGCCTCAGAGCTATCAAAAAAAGATGATTTTAACGCTTTTGTAATATTTGGTATATATACCGACCTTGAATATTGCTACAAGCAGCTTTACAACTTCGAAAAAGCTTATCTTTATTCAACCAAACGAATAACTCTGCTTGAAAACTTTAAAACCTAAAAATACGCCGGGCGACCTGCCACAAAAACAGGTCGCTCGGCTGATTATCGGAAGTAATTATAATAATTTATTATGTTATTCGTTGCTTCCCTTTGTATCGAAAAATCCCATGTCCGAATGGATAACCGCACCGGAGAGAATAGACGAGTTTCCAAATTTCTGCTTTATTTTATCAATCGCAGATTCTCGTTTTGAGTCCTTTTCATTACTAGTCTCAAACATTGAAATTTGTATTCCGGAGCCTAATTTTCTTTGCAGTGACGATGCGGTTACCGTAATCATTCTTATAGCCTTTCCCTCGCTCCATTCGTCAGTTAAAATCGAGTATGCGACTTTTGAGATGTCCTTTGACGTGTCGGTTGGTTCGCTTAGAGGGCGTCTTCGTTGAACCGTATGAAGCAAGGGGTCTTTAATCGTTAAAGTTACAGTACCGCACAGTTGATTGTTTATTCTTAATTTGCGTCCGATTTCCTCTGACAGATAATCTATTCCTACGCGGCATTCATCGAAGCTTAAAAGGTCGCGTCTGAACGTCATTCCGTTTCCAACGCTTTTTGCATCGTCTTTATTCGTTTCAACGGGGGCTGTATCCTGTCCGTTTGCGTACTTGTGAAGCATCTCTCCTGATTTGCCTAGTTTTAATTTAAGAAATTCTATATCAGTTTCAGCGAGCTGACCAATATTCCTTATTCCGAATTTATATAGCGTTTCCGCCGTCTTTTTGCCGACAAATAAAAGGTCGGATACAGGAAGAGGAAAAACGATCTCCTTAAAGTTGGTTTCATTTATAACCGTTACCGCATCGGGTTTTTTATAATCACTCCCAAGCTTTGCGAACACTTTGTTGAAGGAAACACCGATTGATACGGTTAATCCGGTTTTTTCCTTAACCTCTTTCCTTATTTGCTCTGCAATTTCGTATCCGCATCCGAAAAGCTTTTGACTTGCCGTTACGTCAAGCCAGCTTTCGTCTATGCCAAAGGGCTCTATCATATCGGTGTATCTTGAATATATTTTATTTACGAGCCTTGAGTATTTAAGATATTCCTCAAAATGCGGTGATACAATTACAAGTTCAGGACACTTTTTCTTTGCTGAATATACGGTTTCGGCGGTTATCACGTTATATTTCTTGGCTAATTCGTTTTTAGCAAGAACAATTCCGTGACGGTCTTCTACGCTTCCGCACACAGCCATGGGAACATTTTTGTATTTTGGGTTAAGAACCGTTTCAACAGATGCGTAAAAGCTGTTGCAATCGCAATGTAAAATTACACGTGACATTATATTCCTTTCCTTTTTAAAGAATCCCCTTCTTTGAGAGTGAACGAAAATTCAGTACCGTTATCTCGACCTGATTCTACGTGTATTTCTTCTCCGTGAGCATCGATTATTGTTTTACATATATAAAGACCAAGTCCTACGCCGGTTTTATCAAGGCCTCGGCTTTTATCGCTCTTGTAAAAACGTTCAAAAATTAATGGGATTTCTTCTTTTTGTATAATCTGCCCTTCGTTAAATATCGAAATTCGTATTTTAGAGTCTGATTGGCGTGATAAATTAATTTTAAACATTCCTCCCTCTGAGGAAAATTTTATAGCGTTGTGGCAAAGATTATATAGTACTTGATATATTGCATCCTTATCGGCAAGAGCAAACATACTGTCGCTTTCCGTGTTAAATTCAACGTCAAGCTTCTTATCTTCGATTTTTTGCTCAAAGGATATAATAATTATTCTACATACCTCTGCAACGTCAAAATCGGTAAAGTTAAATTTTCTATCACCCGATTCAAGCCTTGAAACGTCAAGAAGTTGAGAAACAAGCCGTGAAAGACGGTGAACCTCTGCGGAAATAACGCCAAGGTAATATTCGTGCTTTTCGGGCGGAATTGCCCCCGACGTAATACCGTCGATAAAACCCGAAATCGTAGTCATCGGCGTACGCAGATCGTGTGACACGCTTGCTAGAAAAGAATTTCTCATTTTTTCTAGATTTTCAAGAGATTCCGCCATGTTGTTAAAGGCGCTGGCAAGAGCCGAAACCTCGTCCTCGCCCGAAACGGTAACTCGTGTTTTAAAATCCCCTTTTGCAAATTGCTTTGCAGCACTGGTCATGTTTTTTAGCGGATGAATTATTCTTTCGGTTATAAAATAAACTGCGATCAAGGCGGCGAGAAGTACCCAGGCAGAGCTGTTTATTACCGTGCGACGAGTAATACCGATAAGCCTGTCTTCCTTTGCGGTTGATGCAAGAGATATAACGTATCCTTTCGTTTCTCCGTTTGATACGATTTCTTTAGCACATGCTACGTGGCTTTCCTTTAACATGCCACCGAGATTGCCGTGATGAACAAAATATTTAGAATCGGAGTCGGTTGTTTTTATATCAAAAAGTGATATATCGACGTTCCCCATTTCGCCCGAAATATCCGGTTCGCGCAAACCGTTATCATTGACTGTTCCTGTCAGAGTCGTAAGATATACCGTTCCGTACATGTCGGTTATAACGACGTGCATATCTTTATCTATGTTTATCAGGGTGGTGATTACAATCCGCTGAAATATCATTCCGTTCTCAAGGTTTTCTATTTTGTCCATTCCCGAAGCGATAGATTCGCTTGTTGATAAAAGCTCGTTTTCCTTGTCCTCGTTTACGTGATTTTTTATTATTGAGGTAATGATTCCGGAAAGCATAATAAAGCTTATCAGTATTATAAGTACAAAGGCGGCAAGATATTTGGAAAAAGTACTTTTAAGCATATTTGATATCTTCACCTCTCTTTTTATATATCAAATATATTTTACATCATCACGGTGCCGTTTGTCAAATATTTTTTAAAATAACATTGACTATAAAATGATTTTGTGTTAAAATGGATTGTAAAAGTATAAATACTTGAAAGGTATAAAAAAATGACAGTAACAAGATTCGCCCCCAGCCCCACGGGCTATATGCATATCGGAAATTTAAGAACAGCCCTTTATTCATTCCTTGTTGCAAAGCACGATGACGGCAAATTTATTTTGAGAATAGAGGATACGGATAGAGAGCGATTCGTAGAAGGCGCGACCGAGGTAATCAAGTCTACTCTCGAAATTACAGGACTTAAATACGATGAGGGACCTGATGTTGGCGGTGATAACGGACCTTATGTTCAGAGTGAGCGCAAGGAAATATATATGGAGTATGCAAAAAAGCTCGTTGAGCTTGGCGCGGCATACTATTGCTTCTGCTCGAAGGAAAGACTTGAAAAGCTTCACGAAGAGGACGCTACGGGCGGATATGACAGACATTGCCGTAATCTTTCAAAAGAAGAGGTTGAGGCAAATCTAAAAGCGGGTATTCCCTTCGTTATCCGTCAGAAAATGCCGCTCGAAGGCGTTACGACATATACCGACTCTGTTTTTGGTGAAATTTCCATGAACAACTCGGAGCTTCAGGATCAGATTCTTATGAAGGCTGACGGTTTCCCGACTTATAATTTCTGTCACGTCGTTGACGATTATCTTATGGGCGTAACACACGTTGTGCGCGGTTCTGAGTATCTTACTTCGACTCCTAAGTACGTTCTTCTCTACGATGCATACGGTTGGGAACGTCCCAAATACGTACATCTTCCTCTGCTTATGGGTAAAAACGAGGATGGAAGCGTCTCAAAGCTTTCCAAGCGTCACGGAGCAGTTTCGTTCCAGGATCTCGTTAAGGACGGCTATCTTCCCGAAGCAATTACAAACTACATTGCTCTTCTCGGTTGGTGCCCCAAAAACAGCGAAACGGAATTCTTTACTCTTGACGAATTAAAGGCCGTGTTTACAATAGACGGCGTATCCAAATCCCCTGCTGTTTTTGATTTTGAAAAGCTTCTTTGGTTTAACGGTGAATATATTCACAAACTTGACGACAAAACGTTTGAGGAGCTTGTTTCTCCTTTCATTAAAACCGAAATTCCCAAGAATATAAATAAAGAAAAAATGTTCCTTCTTCTCAAAACGAGAATATCCAAGCTTTCTGAAATGGATGAAAGGATGTCTTTCTTTATAACTCTGCCGAAATACGATAAAGAAATGTTCTTAAATAAAAAGAACAAAATCAGTGAGTTTGATACCGTTAAAACCGTTCTTAACGAGTCTCTTGCCGTTCTTGAAGCAACCGAAAGCTTTGATAACGATACACTTTTTGCAAGTCTTCTTTCTATTGCGGAAAAGCTTGGCATAAAAACTGGAACGTTGATGTGGTGTATCAGAATTGCGGTTTCCGGACTTATGGCAACACCCGGCGGAGCAACCGAAATAATGGAGGTTATCGGAAAAATCGAAAGTATATCAAGAATCAAAAAGGCTCTTGAGTTACTTTGATCATTGCGAAATTAAGCGGTTTTCCCATTACGGAAGACCGCTTTTTGACGGAATTCCTTTTTGTTGGATATTTTATTTACGTTAAAGTATTGTATAAATTTAAGTAATGTGCTATAATTAAATTAATTGTGCTTTAAGGAGACGGCTATGGCTTACGATGTTTCTCAGCGTATCAAAAACGCATATGCAACCTTTTCAAAGGGCCAGAAAAAAATAGCAAACGTAATTTTAAGCGATTATGATAAGGCGGCGTATATGACTGCTGCAAAGCTCGGAATTCACGTAGGTGTGTCGGAATCGACCGTTGTGAGATTTGCAAACGAGCTCGGATTTGAGGGATATTCGGAATTTCAAAAGGCTGTTCAGGATCTCGTTCGGACCAAGCTTACTCCGAATCAAAGAATTGAAATTACAAAACAGCGTCTCGGCACGGGTGATATACTCGAAAAGGTAATGGAATCGGATATCAGCAAAATCAGATATACTCTCGAACGGATTAACAGAGAATCTTTTTACAGATCGGTTGATTCCATTCTTTCGGCTAAGAAAATATACGTTATGGGTGCCAGAAGCACGGAATCTCTTGCCAGAGTGCTTTACTATAATCTCTCGCTTATTTTCGATAACGTGAAATTCGTGCAGCCAAACTCAACAGCCGAGGTGTTTGAGCAGATGTTTTCTATCGGTAAAGACGACGTAATGATTGCGTTTTCCTTTCCGCGTTATTCCTCTAAAATGGTTAGCGCCGTTAAGTATGCAAAGCAAAACGGCGCAAAGGTCGTTGTGTTTACCGATTCGGAAACCTCCCCTCTTGCCGAATATGCTACCGAATTACTTATTGCTCAGTCGGATATGGCGTCATTTATGGATTCCTTTGTTGCTCCGATCAGCATAATCAATGCCATTATCGTTGAAATAACCGGAAAACGCGAAAAGGAAATCATCGAAAGATTTGATAAACTCGAGCGTGTTTGGGACGAATACGAGGTGTATACTAAACGCTGATGAGTAATTTGGTTAAGAAAATCTGCGTTGTAGGCGGCGGTGCGGCGGGAATGATGGCTGCAGGCACTGCGAGACAATACGGCGTTGACGTTACGATATTTGAAAACACCGACAGACTTGGTAAAAAGCTTGCTATAACTGGAAAAGGAAGATGCAACGTTACCAACGATTCTCAAATTCAGGAATTTCTTGAAAACGTAACTAAAAATCCAAGATTTTTATATTCTGCACTTAATTCCTTTTCAACCTCTGACACAATGGCTTTTTTTGAATCCCTTGGCGTAAAGCTAAAGGTTGAACGCGGCAAGCGCGTATATCCTGAATCCGATAAAGCCAAGGATATTGTTGATGCAATGAGAAGCTACTCTTCCGATTGTAATGTAAAATACAATAAAGTCACGGAAATTAAAAAGCTTGACGACGGAGCTTTTTCGGTTACTGCTGCAAATAAAAAATACGTCTTTGATTCGGTCATAATCGCAACGGGAGGAAAATCCTATCCTCTTACCGGATCGGACGGCTCGGGATACAGACTCGCATCAAAACTCGGGCACAAGGTTACCGAGCTTATTCCATCGCTGATTCCAATTGAAAGTACTTCGACGCTTTGCTCGCGTATGCAAGGACTTTCGCTTAAAAACATATCTGTTAAAATCAAGGACGAAAATAATAAAATACTTTATACAGATTTTGGGGAGATGATGTTTGCACATTTCGGTGTTACCGGCCCCGTTATTCTTTCCGCATCGGCTCATTTAAGAAACCACGATATATCAAAGCTCGTTCTTTCGATAGATTTAAAGCCGGCTCTTGACGAAAAGACTCTTGATCAACGCTTACTGTCGGATTTTTCGGATAAAAGCAACAAGGATTTTATTAACTCTCTTTCTGCTCTTCTTCCTTCTAAAATGATAGAGCCGTTTATTGAAATATGCGGAGTTGATGCAAGAAAAAAAGTTAATTCGATAACGAAGGAAGAACGAAAACGCATTTTAAATAAGCTTAAAAATTTTGAAATTCCTCTATTTAGATTCCGTACAATTGACGAGGCTATTATCACGTCGGGGGGAATAGACGTTTCGGATATTTCACCGAAGGATATGCAATCAAAAATCGTTTCCGGCTTGTTTTTTGCGGGTGAAATTATTGACGTTGATGCATATACCGGAGGATTTAATCTGCAGATTGCTTTTTCAACCGGGTATTTAGCGGGAAAAAGCGCGGCAGAATATATTTTGTTCTAAGAGGTGCTTTTATGATTAGAATTGCTATTGACGGTCCCGGCGGAGCGGGAAAATCAAGTGTTGCAAAAGAGGTTGCAAAAAAGCTCGGTATTATTTACGTAGATACGGGGGCATTATACAGAACAATTGCTCTTCATATGTTAAATAAAGGTATTTCGGCGAAGGATAGCGATGCCGTTATAGGCGAGCTTCCGAATCTTACGCTTGAGCTTAAGTTCGTTGACGGTAAACAAATAATTCTTCTTAACGGTAATGATGTCGGCGACTCTATAAGAACGCCTGAAATTTCTATGGCGGCTTCAACCGTCAGTGCAATTAAAGAGGTTCGCGAATATCTTTTGAATACTCAAAGAAATATAGCAAGAAACAATAGCGTTATAATGGATGGACGAGATATTGGTACGGTCATTCTTCCCTATGCCGAGGTTAAAATATTCCTTACGGCTTCTCCTGAGGCGCGCGCGAAGAGAAGGTATAACGAGCTTTTGGCAAAGGGACAGGATGTAAGCTACGAGCAGGTTTATTCTGAGATGGTTGAACGTGACAAGAATGATTCCACCCGCGCAATTGCTCCCTGCGTTCCCGCTGAAGATGCTATATTTCTTGATAACTCAAAGCTTGATCTTGAAAATACCTGCAAGGCTATAATTAAAATTATAAAAAAAAACAGTAAAACAACCTATATGAAGCTTCATTCCTGGTTGGCTCCGATTATCAGATTTTTTCAGCGAATAGAGGCCGTAGGAATTGAAAATATACCTGTTGACCAAGGATACGTTATCTGCTCTAACCATATTGCTGCCAAGGACGTTATAATGATTGGCGCAGCTTACCCAAGACAGATAAGATTTGTGGCAAAAAAAGAGTTGTTTGGGATTCCCGTGCTTGGCTGGCTGATTAAGAAGCTTGGCGCTGTTAAGCTTGACCGCGGTGGAACAGACGTTGCGGCAATCAGAACCTCAGTCGGACTTGCAACCGCCGGTCATAACGTTGCTATCTTTCCGCAGGGACACAGATATCCCGGAGTTGATCCGTCGCAAACCGAAACGAAAAACGGTGCGGCTTTAATTGCTTATAAATCTAAAAGTGACGTTCTGCCCGTGTTTATTTCCGTGAAAAACAATAAATATGCTTTGCTAAGGAAGATAAAAATTATATTCGGAACACCAATAAAGTATTCTGAGCTTGGATTCATAAACGGCGGTTCGGATGAATATAAGGTCGCTACCGATTTGATTTTTTCTTCTGTGCTTAAACTTGGCGGATACGATAAGCTGCCCAAACCTGAAAATGAGGAGAATGCAGATTGAATATTACGCTATCCGAAAACGCTGGCTTTTGCCCTGGTGTTAAACGCGCGGATAAGGCTGTTATGGCTCTTCTTCGAGAGAAGAAAAATGCGCGTGTATATACTCTCGGCAGTTTAATCCATAACAGAATTTATAACGATGCTCTTAAGGCTCAAGGTGTTATATCGGTTGACATATCCGAAGTGGATTCAATTGTTAAAGACTGCACCGGCCGTGAATCTTATCTTGTGATAAGAACGCACGGAATAACAAAAGACGTAAACGACTATCTGTTAGATCTTGAACGAAATAATCCAAATTTTCACATTCTTGATATGACATGTCCGTACGTTAAAAGGATACATGACATTGCAGACAAAAACACAAATGATTCGACTGCTTTTGTGTTGTTTTGCGACCCCAATCACCCTGAAGCTATTGGAATTCTTAGCTATGTACACGGTGACAAATATCCTTTTTCTTCCATTTCTGAACTTGAAAAGATTAATATAGGCGAAAAGACGCCCGTTCTTTGCGCTCAAACGACTCAAAATCTTAAAGAATTTAAAAAAATTAAAAAAATTTTCAGAAAACTATGTACAAACCCGATTTTTTTTGATACAATATGTAGTGTCACTGAAAATCGACAGAATGAAGCAATTGAAATCGCATCAAAATCCGATGCCATGATTGTTATCGGAGGACGAGATAGCTCAAATACGGCAAAGCTTTATGATTTATGCTGTGCCGAGTGTCAGAACACGTTATGGATAGAATCCATAGACGAGTTAAAGATCATTGATTTTCCTGACAATATTAATTATGTTGGAATAACCGCAGGGGCTTCCACACCTGACGGTATAATAACGGAGGTTATAAAAAGAATGGAAAACAAAATGGACTTCAATTCAATGCTTGAAGACTCACTCAAAACTTTACATACAGGAGAAACAGTTACCGGTACCATTGTTACAATCGGCAAAAATGAGATAAAACTCGACCTTGGCACTAAAGTTACCGGCGTTCTTGCCAAAGAACAGATCACAGACGATCCCGCGGCAGACCTTTCTGCTATGTTCAAGGTTGGCGATGAAATTGACGTCTTCGTAATTCAGGTTAAGGATAGCGAAGGCATAGCACGCCTTTCTAAGAAGAGAGTTGACGCTGACAATAGCTGGGTCGTTCTTAAGGAAGCTTATGAAAGCGGCGAGATTCTCACGGGTAAGGTTACGTCTGCAATTAAAGGCGGCGTTATCGTTACCGTGGGCGCAAACACCGTATTCGTTCCCGCATCTCAGACCGGGGTTGCGAAGGGCGGCGACCTCTCTGTGCTTGTCGGCACCGAACAGAGAGTAAAGCTTCTTGAGTTCGATGAAAACAAGAAGAGAGCTCTCGGTTCTATCAAGGTTATTCTTGTTGCTGAAAAGAAGGCTGCCGAAGAAGCGCTTTGGGCTACTCTTGAGGTTGGTAAGCACTACATGGGTAAGGTTAAGAATCTTGCTTCCTACGGTGCATTCGTAGACATTGGCGGCGTTGACGGTATGGTTCACAATACCGAGCTTTCGTTCAAGAGAATTAAGCATCCCTCACAGGTTCTTTCAGTTGGTCAGGAAATTGACGTTTTCATCAAGGAGCTTGACGTTGAAAAGAAGCGTATTTCTCTTGGATACAAGACACAGGAAATGGATACCTGGTTCCAGTTCACGCAGAAGTATAAGGTTGGCGATATAGTTCCCGCTAAGATAGTTTCCATAATGCCTTTCGGTGCTTTCGCAGAGGTTTATGAGGATGTTGACGGTCTTATCCACATTTCAAGAATATCTACGCAGAGAATCAACTCACCTGCTGACGTTCTTTCCGTCGGTCAGGTTGTTGACGTAAAGATTACCGATATAGACGATGAAAACAGAAAGCTTGCTATTTCTATCCGTGCTATCACAGAAGAAGCTGAAAAGGCAGCAGCTGCTGCAAAGGCTGCTGAAGAAAAAGCCGCTCGCGAGGCTGAGGAAGCTGCTGAAGCTGAAAGACTTGCACAGGAGAGAGCTGATATGGCTCCCTATATCGTAGGTTCTATTTAATTTAAAATTTATTTTTGGGCAGTTATCGTTTTTTTGATTACTGCCCTTTTATAAAACCGCTGAAAAAAGAAATTAATAGACGGATTAAAAAACTTAATATATGCATAATCCATCTTAAGAAATGGTATTGACAATATTAAATAAATAGATTATCATTTAGTTGTAAGTTGATAATATAATTAAAAGGATAGGAGCAAAAAATGAATCAATTTTCAACCATCAAACCCATTGTAAAAAATGTTTTTTCGAGCGGAGACAAGATTTTTATAGGCAAATCCGGAGATGCGGATTTCTCAATTGTTTTTGATAATCTTTTGGGTGAGCTTTCAAACAATGCCGTGGCGGAACTTTACCTCGGACTTGATTCTTTGATGAACGTTAAATCCAAGACTTCAAACGGAAAAATTGAAATTAAGCTTGAATTATCCGAGGATATTCCTGTTGAAATTACAAAAAATTCCGAGCAAGGATACAAAATAGTAGCAACCTCAAAAAAAATCAGTCTTATAGGTTACGGTGAAGCAGGACTTTATTACGCTGTTAATACATTTTTGCAGAGTGTAAACGAAGAAAACAACGCGTTTTACATTCCCGAAATGACCCTTATCGACTTCCCTGACCTAAAAACCCGAGGTCATTTCCTTGAAACACGTTTCGGAAGCAACCTTATGAAGCTCGATGATTGGAAAGCTGTCGTTGATAATATGGCGTCAATGAAGCTTAATCAGCTCGTTATTTCGCTTTACGGCTGTTGGACGGTTCAGTATGATGGAGAGGTAAGCGAGTATGTATACATATCCATACCTAAATATCCTCTTTTGAAGAAGAACGTTGTAAAAAAATATTATTCTCCGAAAAAGGGCGGCTGGGTTGATGAGGTCGTTGAAGTTCCTATGGCTAAGGAGGATTTTTTTGGCGAGCTTGTCGCATACGGAAAATCAAAGGGTGTTGAGGTTCTTCCTCTTTGGAACAGTCTTGGACATAACACACTTATTCCTACAATGTACCCCGAAACAGCACCTATCGTCGGCGGTGAGCCGAGTAAGGTTGGTTTTTGCGTTTCTTCTCCAAAAACATATGAGCTGTTATTCGATATCTACGATACGATAATCAATAAATACCTTGCTCCCAATGGAATAAAATCATTCCATATAGGGCTTGATGAGGTTCGACAGGAGATTGCAATTAATCCGTCTGATGTATTTAAGATTTATTCTCCTTGGTGTGAGTGTGAGGGATGCTCTAAGCTTACCAATCAGGAAAAAATGATAAGTCACGCAATAAAGCTTATCTCTTACCTCAAATCACGAGGAATGAAAAACGTTTATATGTACAACGATCTTCTTTCAAAGATATTCAAAGAGCCGGAGGTGTTTAAGTCTGCACTTGAAAAAGCAGATTTACTCGACGTTGCTGTTGTTGACTGGTGGGCTTATTCGGATATAAAAGAAAAACTCTCTACAAAAACAACACATCCCCATCTCAAAATCCGTTCCACCGTTAAGCCTTGGAATTCCTATTACCATTGGAACGTGATGAGAGATTCTGTGTGGAATATATACCATCATGCCACCATGGCAAATGAGGAAAACTGTGAGGGCTTACAGTCTTATGCGGCATGGGATCTTACGTGCGACGTGAATCATCTTGCAATGGCTGATTATTCATGGAACTATGCAGCAAGCGGAACGGTTGAGGAATACCGTGACAGATATGCTCTTCGTAATTTCCCAAATCAGTATGAATCCGCAAAGCGTGCATTCGAGCTTTTGGCAAAGGTTACTGAACAAGGAAACGCCCTTCCTACACCCGAGGATTCAAGCGTTGCCTTTGGTACGCTTGTTAAGGATTTATTGGCTTATTATGCTTACTCTTACGTTCGTGTGGGCTATGATTATCCCCGTAATTTTCCCGGCGAGCCTATGCAAAAGATTCTGGAGCATAGAGCAATTCTTGAACCTAAATTAAAAGAGATTTCATCGCTTGCAAACGAAGTATATGAATTGTTTGAAAAGCTTCGCCAAGACGTTACCGCAAATTATCAACTTGCAAGACGTTATTCGGCAGAAATGCGTAATTACCGTGATATTGTTGACGATTATATTGCACTTCTCGAAATTCACGATATTCTCGGCGATGAAAGTATCGGAAATGCTCCCGAAAAAGTTTCTGAAATTGCAAAAGCAAGAAAGTTAAACAGACTTTCTCTCATTGCCGAAATGGAGGACTTCAAGGAAGAATATCTTCACGCAAGCCATCTTCGTAATCAGTCGATATTTATGCAGGTATTTGCGGACATTGAAGCCTATGCAAATAAAACCGCTGTAAAGGATTTTAAGCTTGACGTTTGCGATTTGCGTGAGATAGGAAGCAAAACCTTCTTTAATCTCAGATAAGTTATTTCGCGCCTTTTATTGACATCACGATTCTTTTGTGATACAATGAATAAGGCAATAAAAAATCGGGGTGTTGCCACAAGCAACACCCCGTAATAATTATTAAAGAGCCTTAACGATTGCCTCGGTATCCTTTGCGATAACGAGCTCTTCGTTAGTAGGAATCATATATACTGCAACCTTGGAATCGTCACTGGAGATTTTAACGGGCTCGCTTGAGTGACCGAAATTGTTTCTCTCCTTGTCAAGCTTAACTCCGAGGTATTCAAGACCGGAAAGCGCAAGCTCACGAATGTAAGGAGCGTGCTCGCCGATGCCTGCGGTAAATACGATGCCGTTAAGTCCGCCCATCGACGCGGAGTATGCACCGATAAATCTCTTTATCTGGTAGCAAAGCATATCGTACGTGAGCTTTGCTCTTTCGTTGCCCTCTTTCATCGCCTTCTCAACGTCACGAGAGTCGGAGCTGACGCCGCTTATACCCTCGAAGCCGCACTTCTTGTTCATATAAGCTTCCATTTCCTTGGGGGTATATCCCTTCTTTTCCATAATGAAAGGAACGATTGCGGGGTCTATCGAGCCGCATCTTGTGCCCATCATAATACCGTCGAGGGGAGTAAAGCCCATTGAGGTATCAACACACTTGCCGTCTTTAACAGCGGTGATTGAAGAACCGTTTCCGATATGGCAGGTAACGATTTTTGTGCCCTCTGCCTTGCCGCCCATAAGCTTTATCATCTCGCCGCTTACGTATCTGTGGCTTGTTCCGTGAGCACCGTATCTGCGGATACCGTAATCCTCGTACATATCGTAGGAAACACCGTACATATAAACTTCCTTTGACATTGTTTGATGGAAGGCGGTATCAAATACGAGAACCTGAGGAGTTGTGGGCATTACAGCGGTACAACCCTTTATACCCATAATGTGTGCCGAGGTATGAAGAGGCGCATAGGAAATGCATTTTTCAAGAGTAGCCATAACCTCGTCGGTTACAAGCATTGACTCCGTGAAGTAAGGGCCTCCGTGAACGACTCTGTGGCCGATAGCCTCGATTTCGCTCGGGGACTTGATGCAGCCTACGTTTTCATCAAGAAGCGTTTCAACAACGAGTTTGATTGCCGCGGAGTGATCTGCAAGAGGAAGGTCCTTTATGTAGTCATCCTTGCCAAGAGGCTTATGCATAAGTCTTGAGCCTTCGATTCCGATTCTCTCGCAGTTACCCTTTGCCATAACAACGCCGTTATCGGTGTTGAAAAGCTGATATTTAAGAGAGCTGGAACCTGCGTTTACAACTAAAACTTTCATTTAAATATCTCCTTTTTAAAATTTACGTTACTATTATACAACATATTTAGCAATTTATCAACAGTTAATTTAATTTTATTAAAAAAATATTGGGGGACTTCGTATGAAAACAGTAGCAATTATTGCAGAATACAATCCGTTTCATACGGGCCACGAGTATCAAATCAAAAAAATACGCGAAGAGTTCGGACAAAATACCCGAATTATTGCTATAATGAGCGGAAATTATATTCAGCGCGGCGACGTTGCAATAATGGACAAATTTAAACGCGCGGAATGCGCCGTTTTGTGCGGAGTGAATCTCGTTCTTGAGCTTCCCTTTCCGTATTCTATGTCCAGTGCTGAATTTTTTGCTAAAAGCGGCGTTAGAATTGCAAATGAAATAGGCGTTGTTGACTATCTTTCCTTTGGCAGCGAAAGCGGTGATACAAATATTATTGTTCAGGCATCGAAAAATATGTCCACCGAACTGTTTAAGGCAAAACTTAACGAATCGGTCTCTTCGTTAAATTCGAAGGAAATCGGACATCCAAAGATGTGCGAGCAGGTTTTCTCATCTCTTTTCGGGCCTGATTTTACCTTTACTCCCAATAATATTCTTGCGCTTGAATATATCAAGGCTCTCATAAATGAAAAATCTAAAATTAAACCTCATACCGTAAAGCGAATCGGAGCTTCTTTTTTGGAAACGAATATCACTGACGATGAGTTTCAAAGCGCAACGGCAATACGCGAGCGTATTTATACGGATTTTGTTTCTGCTCTTGATTTTATTCCTAAAAACACTAAAAACACATTTTTATCAGAATATAATAGTAAACAAACCCCCTGCGACAGCGAAAAGCTTTCTGCTGCCGTTATCTCAAATTTCAGATTAAATTCTTCGCCATCTGCACCTGATATTCAGGATGCAGGTGCAGGTTTATATAACCGCATAAGAAGCGCAAGCTTCAATGCAAACACTATTAAGGATTTAATATCTCTTACCGATACTAAAAAGTATACGAGCGCACGAATCAGACGTGCAGTATGGAATTCCTTCTTTGGCGTTACCTCCTCCTCAGTTAAGGAACTTCCCAGCTATACTCAGGTTCTTGCTATGGATACGGTTGGTAAGACAATCTTAAAAGAAATAAAGAAAGTGAGTGATTTCCCTGTTCTTACAAAGCCGTCGTCAACCGACAAGCTTTCAGGAGCAGCACTTAGTCAGAAACAACTCTCTGATAAGGCGGATTCTGTTTTTCAGCTTACCAAACCCGAGCCGCCATTCGGAAATCAGGCTTTAAAAACCACCCCGTATGTAGTGAAATAAGTCGATATCTTAACGTTATCGTCTTTTGTCGAAACTATTTACATTGTATTTTGACTTTGCTATCATTATATACGAAACTGGACAAGCAAGCCGTCATTTTCAAATAATTGAAAGGAGAATCTATAATGTTAAACGCAAACGGCGTTGATTTGAGTGAATTCCTTGAATACAAAGGAAGACCGCTCGTTCGTAAAGACAATGATATATACTACGGCGATCTGTCAGATAATTATCATGTTTTTATGATGATAATGGTTGAAAAACCTTCTTCTAAAGGAACTGAAGTTCCTGCAACTATAATGGTTCAGCTTATGGCAAAGAATTCTATGCGTCCTGAAAAGCAGACCATTTCAAAAAGCTTTGCTGATGCACTTGAAACTGCAGACGCTTGGCTTGAAAGATATAATAAGTAAGGCATTAATTGTCAGCGTGCGTATTCTTTTGTGAAATACGCAAGGAGGTAACAAAAATGAAGTCGTTTAAAATGAACGGTCTTAGCAGACTGTTCTCTTTTGTTCTGATTGCCGTTATTCTCGTTTGTACCGTGGGTTTTGCGGTTGGAGGATTGCAATCAAACAATTCCATTGACTCTAATAATAGCGGTGATGTCGGAAATAATACCGATAATACCGATGAAGATACAGACAGCAAAGACCAAATTAGCAGCATCGATAAAGAAAATCAAGACGGAGTTGTCGAAGAACCCGACAAGGAACCCACCGTTCAGCCCACAAAGTATTATAACGCTATGACGGGACTTGAAATATCGGCTGAGGATGCAACAAGATCCCCGATAGGATTTACAGTTGATCCATTGATGCCGCTCTACGGAGTTTCAAACTCCGATATTGCATTCGAATTTCCTATTGAAAACGGAAAGTCAAGACTTCTTTCCTATACAACAAATTATTCTGCTCTATGGAAAATCGGTTCGCTTTGCCCTACAAGAGCATATATTTCGTTTACGTCAAACTTTATCGGCGGAATCGTCGTTTCATACGGTAATGACGATATAATTAAATACAGCGCATGGGATGCGTCAAAAATCGATTTGGATTTATCGGATATTTCCGATTGCTATTACTGTGAAAATACTCTTTACATATACACCAGCAAGGATATGATAGATAAAGCCTGTAATAACGAACGAATAACATCGATTGCTTCGTATAAAAATCCGCCGTATAAATTTTCTGATTCCGATATTTTAGGTACGCTGAACGCCGAGTCTGTTATAATTCCATATTCGGCAGATAACGAAACAGAACTCGTATATTATTCTAATTCAAATAAATATCTTCTTTTTAAATCGGGCACAAGAAAGGTTGATATGTTGAACGGAAAAAACATATCGTATACAAATGTTTTCGTTCTTTTTGCAAATGCAACGACTTATGAAACTCATAACGGAACAGAGCTTGTACTTGATAACACAAGCGGCGGTTCGGGATATTACGTTTCGAACGGTTATGCAACGGAAATCAGGTGGAGTGTGAATGAAGTCGGTGAGCTTGAATTCAAGACCTTGAACGGTGAAATTCTTGCAATAAATCGCGGTAACTCCTATATCGGATATTTCAAGGCTTCCGATTCTCTTAAAATAAAAATTTCATAATATAAAAAGAGGAAAACTCATTTTTGAAAATTTGAGTTTCCCTCTTTTTTTATATTCAATTCATGGATGAAGAATATCCAATCTTAATCAAAGCTGTATAAATTTCTTTAAACGAAAGATACTAACATTACAAATCTTGTTAAATAAGGAGATTTTATATATATGAAAGCCACAGGAATTGTCCGCAGGATAGATGACCTCGGACGAGTTGTTATACCCAAGGAGATCCGCCGCACAATGAGAATCCGCGAGGGCGACCCGACGCTGACAACATTGACACCCACCACCCGATTTGTGTACGCTATGACGGATTTATCCAAGCGAATTGGAGTAGAATAACG
>SVRU01000049.1 GCA_015064665.1 Oscillospiraceae bacterium | reverse complement strand
GAGCCTTTGACACAAGATCATTCTACTCTGAATTTTTATTTGCTTTCTGCTCATCGGCAAAGCCTTTATGGAACCCCGCCACTATGGTGGGGTTTTCGTCTTACAATAAAAACGGTATAGCAAACGCTATACCGTTTTTATGTAGCTGTGGAAATTACTGAAGGAAGAGCTTCTTGAAGAGAAGAACCCAAACGAAATCGATCCATCCGAAAACTACGCCGCTGGGGATAGTTACAAGGATACAAACGATAAGACGAAGAAGTCCGCCCTTCTTAAGCCATGTCGACCATCTTACAACAAGCTCGGTTATCCAGTTTACACCGGGAATAAGGAGCAAAAGAAGCTGAACAAGACGGCTCTGCTTGTTAAACCAAGTCATAGCAAATCTCCTTTTCAAAATTCGGTTAATTCAAACCTAATATATTATAACATTTTTCGACGGGTTTGTAAATAATATTTTCTAAAAAACCGCGAAAAAACCAATATTTGATCAAATCCACATAAACGTACGGAATTTTTCGTTCTTGAACCAACGGCGCTCGGTTTTAAGCTTGCCTTCCTCACAAAGCCTCCAAAGAACGTCGTAAACGAGTCTTGCGTGCTGGAAAAGAGGATGATCGCCGGGGAATATATCACGCATTTCTTTTGCTATCGTAAGCTCAAGATCGTCGAAATAGAGGGGCTCGTCGGCTTTGCCCGTGAGCATTCCGACTATTCTGTTATATCCGTCCTCAAAGACTTCGGGAGTAATCTCGCTTATCTCCTCGCCCTCCATCTTATCCTCGGTCGCAATTCTAATATTATCCTTGGTGATTTCACACGGGTACATAATGGGAAGCTGACTGTATTCACCCGGCAATCCGTCGGGAAATGCAAATCTCGTCGTTGCGATATACGTTCCGTCCTCGGTTTTAAGCGTTGCCGCAGGTCTTGTCGTGCGGAGCACGTAGATTCTGTCGGGAGTTGCAACGTTAAGCATTTCAAGCACTCCGTCTTTGTATAAGTAGGAATCTACTTTAGACATTGCCGCCGTCATGCTCATCCCCTGATTATAGTAATAATGAACGGCATTGGTGCGGATCTCAGCACCGCTCGTATTGGCTCCGTTTTTAAGCACGGGCATATTGCGCTTCGTGGGAACGCGCATCTCGTCTTCGTTTGCCTTGACGCTTACGTTCTGATAATCGGCAAGTCCGTTTCTCTCGAAAACCTCACCGCGAAATTTATATCCCGCATCATAAAGCATCTCGGCAAGCGAACGGTTTCTTGCTGAAAAATCGCCTATGGTTATTCCCGTTCCGTTGGTCACACCCGCCATAGTTTCGTCGGGAGTGATAAAGGGATGCGCCATAACGTAGGAATCGTTTTTTCCGCCGGGTCTGGTATGTGCAATACCGATAGTGCCCGGAAGATAGAGAGCATCGGTGTGCTTTATAAGTGCATCAACGTCGCCTACTATTTTTCTGTAATATAGTCTGCCCTCATGAATGGTTGCTATACCGGTGCACATGCCTCCGTCATAGTCCTGCTGACGTCTGAGCATCTCAAGAAGGATGGGGGCTGCCGCTCTGTTACCTACGTATCCTGCTATATTACACATTTTTTATATCTCCTTTGATCATATCCACATAAACGTACGGAATTTTTCGTTTTTGAACCAACGGCGCTCGGTTTTCAGTTTGCCCTCTTCGCGAAGACGCCAAAGAACGTCGTATACCAGCCTTGCATGCTGTATCAGCGTATGGTCGCCGGGGAAAAGGTCGCGCATCTCACTGCCCACCGCAAGCTCAAGGTCGTCAAAGTGCAGGGGTTCATTACCCTTGCCGCGAAGCTTATCGCAAATTCTTCTGTATCCCTCTTCAAGAGTGTATTCGGTAAGCTCGCTGACCTCTTCGCAATCGGTCATTTTATGTTCTTTAACAATATTTATCGTATCCTTTGTAATTTCACACGGGTACATTACGGGAAGCTGTCCGACCTCACCCCTGATTCCGTCGGGAAACGCAAATCTTGTTGATGCAACGTAGATTCCGTCATCGGTCTTTAAGGTTTGAGCGGGGCGTGTCGTGCGAAGTATGTAAAAACGGTCGGGTGTCGCAACGTTGACAGCTCCGAAAACGCTGTCGGTATAGCATTGGCAAGCCATTTTCGACATAGCCTCGGTCATGCTCATTCCCTGATTATAATAATAGTGAACAAGGTTCGTTCGTGTTTCAACACAGCTTATGTGGCTGCCGTTTTTTAGAACGGGAAATTTCGTTTCCATCGGTGCAAATGCTTCACCGCGGAATTTATATCCTGCCGCCTCAAGCATGTCTGTGGCATTCTGAACGGAAACGTGATACTCCGAAAGCGGTGCCGTTCCGTTAGTAAATCCGGCAATAGTTTCGTCCTGTGTTACAAACGTATGGGCAAAGGCATAGGTCTCGGGATTTCCGCCCGGTCTTGTATGCGCTATTCCCACAGTACCCGGAAGATAGAGCGCATCGGTATGCTTTATAAGCGCGTCAACGTCACCTACTATTTTTCTGCTATAAAGTCTTCCCTCGTAAATGGTTGTGATTCCGGTACACACACCTCCGTCAAAATCCTGCTGACGACGGAGCATTTCCAGCAAAATCGGGGCTGCCGCTCTGTTGCCGGCATAAGCTGCAATGTTACACATATTTTTTACCTCATTAAAATTATAGGCAAGATGAAAATTCGCCTTGCCTATATAATATCACAGTTTGTTTGTTTTGTAAATGCTTTGGAAAAACATTTTAAATTTTTAAAAAGGAACAATCAGAAAAGGAGTTTTCCTTCAATTTTTGTAGGTTTTTTTCCTTGGAAAATTTCAAATGCGTTTTTTTCGTAATCAAGCGGGGTCAGTTCTCTGTCTCTCTCAATATTCTTGGTGTTTTTCGGGCTTACCTCGTAAAGCCACACCGTGCCGGGATATACGAAATTTGCCATAAGAGTGTCAAGAAGGTCATTCCAATCTATCTTTCCCTCTCCGGGAAGAAGGTGTCTTTCGTTTACAAAATCGTAATCCGAAATATGCAGGGATACTATTTTGCTTCCTACTGCTTTGAGAAAATCCGAGTAACTCTCTGAAAGCAGATGGTTCGTATCGTAGCAAACGCGAAGAAGCGGATGAGCGGATACAAGCTCGAGTATTTCCGCAGAGTCTCTTCCAAGGCAGGTGCGAGGAAGGTTTTCAACAGCTATAACCGCTCCGCATTCAGCCGCTATTTCAGCAAGACGCGCAAGACTGCGCTTGGCGCACGCCATTCTCTCAGTCCGCTCGGAATCGGCAATCGGCTCTCCGCTTGCATGAACCACGAATTTTGCGGATTTATACATATTCTCAGCCATTGCGCGACGGATGATATCCGCCATAATTTCAACCGAAGCATCAGCAAGCTCGGGCTTTGATATATCTATTTTATCAAACGGACTGAACGGAAGATGTATTGAATCTACGGTAATTCCGTAATCGTGCGAAAGTCTTGCAAGCTTTTTAAAATCCATCTTTTGAACGTCGCATTCGGGGAGCGAAAGCTCGGTATAATAGATAAATCCCTTTCTGTAGGAATCGAAAAGCTCCTCGTTTATATCCTCAAGGCTGTTTCCGCAGGTAGACATTCCGCGGTTATAGCCCGTCTTTTTCTGTGAGGTCTGGAAAACGGTCATCTGATATCCGTTAGGATTATCCTGGACGATGTTATTTACATATATATCCTTTACGTCTGCGCGAAGCTCTAAGGCAAATTTAGCGTTTCTCGAATGAACGCCGTTGATGTAGATATTGTTGATATCTCCGGCGGTATATCCGTCACCGTAGCCCGTGTAAAGACAAAGCACGGACCATTTTGCGCCCTGCTCGGCTTCCACAAGATTTTCTATGTTTACGTTGTAAACCTTATCTCCGTTTGCCGCAAGGCATATCATAACGTGATGCAGACCGCCGACGCATACGTTTTTAACATCTATATCGTGAATATCGTGAGAATAGCCGTCAACGCATCCCGCCGCCATAGTCATAGGATAAACCGACTTTGCATTGGGATATGTATAACGGACTCCTCTTGAAAGCGCGGTACATGCAACACCGTCGTCGGTAACGTAGCCCGTGAGATTTTCCACCTTGCAGTGATGACAGCCGGATCTGAAATCGATTCCGTCGCCGTTTTTGCAGAAGGAATAGATGGCAATATCGTGAAGATATACGTTAGCGGACCATTCGAAAGTAATTGCCCAACACATAGTTTGTGAAAGCTCAAGACCCGAAATCTCAAAGTTATCGGCCTTTGCGAATGCTATCATCATAGTGCGCCAGCCCCAGAAATCGCCGACCATTTTCTGATATTCTTTCTGACCCGGATGGTAACCGACTCTGGGCACGTCCGTACCTATAAGCTTTGCCGCACCGCGCCCCTCGATTTTTACGTTTTCAATACACAAAACGTCAAGAGGATAGTCGTATGGCTTTTCGGGGTCCACAATAACGTTCGCCCCTCTGAAAATATTATCAAAAACCTCGTCGTTTTGCTTTATCGTGCAATCGTCAATTATTACGTGAGTGTTTGAGGGGAGAACTATAGCTTCATCTACAAAATAATTCTTGCCGTCAAAAACTATAACTCTGCTCTCGCATTTCGATGCCTCGGCAAAGCAAGCATTGATAGCCTCGCTATCGGTCATGCCGTCCTTCAGATAATCCTTTATGTAAAAAACCGTCTTCATAAAACTCCTCCGCATTTGCGTTATATGTCGTTATACACGTACATTCTACAACACGCGCACAGAAAAGTCAACAAGATTTATATCGAAAATTTTTCGAGTTTAAAACGAAAACGGCAGAACACCGTTTTTCACAATACGTCTGCCGCTTTCACTATGTAATAATATCTTTTTATGCCATTTTTGCAAGCATTTCCTTGGTAACCTCACATTCAAGAGGCTTGCCATTTATAAATCTCTCGATTTCTTCGTTTACGTGCGCGCCGATACGAAGCTTTCCGTTATTCGCAAGTCCTGCAAGGTGAGGAGTCATAATAACGTTCTTGAGAGTGCGAAGGGGGTTATCTGCAAGCGGGGGCTCCGGATCGTAAACATCAAGGCACGCATATCTGAGGTTGCCCACCTTCATATGCTCGTAAAGAGCCTGCTCATCAACTATAGAACCGCGAGCAGTATTTATAAGGATAGCATCTTTTTTCATGAGCTTCAACGTGTCTGCATTTATCATGTGATTTGTTTCCGGAATTGAGGGAGCATGGATAGAAAGAATGTCCGAGTCAGAAAGAAGTTCCGAAAGTTCAACCTTTCTTGCACCGAGAGCCGTTGCCTTTTCCTCGGTGATATAGGGATCATAGAGCATGATATTTACGCCAAAATTATTCATCAGCTTTATAAAATGGCGTCCGACGAATCCCGCGCTTATAACGCCGACGTTCTGCTCGTAGAGCTCGCGACACTCAGGGCGTCGCTCATCCCAACCACCGTTATGTATATCTTCGTTTACATTATAGAAGTTTTTAGATGCGGAAATTGCAAATCCGACAGCACATTCAGCAACTCCGATTCCGAGCGGCTTTGTAGATGCGGCAACACGGATACCCCTTTTCCAAAGTTCGTCGGTAACTACGGGCTTAACCGAGCCTGCTGCATGCATAACAAACTTAAGGTTGGGCGCTACGTCGAGGACATCCTCTGTCATAAGGCCCGAGCCCCATGACGTAATTGCAATATCAGCATCCTTAAGAGTAGGCTTTATTGCCTCGGGGGTGAGGTCATCGCTGCCGTGGATAACTACTTCTCCAAAACTTCTGAGCTTCGTCAACGCTTTTTCAGTGAAAAGCACCGGAACCTGAGAATTTTTAAATATGAGTGAAATCTTCATTTTTTTCTCCTATAAAGTCTTTTTATAAATTGTTTCAATTATTTCTACTGCCTTTTTGCCCTCGTGCTCATTAAGATACACTGCAGGTTCTCCGTTTATGGCTTTAACAAAATCCGTTATTTGCCTTACGTGACCCTTATAGTCAATGAGCATATTACTGCTTGCTCCGCCAACCGAAACAAATGCCTCACACGGCTCGTCAACACCGTCTATTACGATCCTTGTAAAGCTTCCGTCCTTAATCTCAACCGCACCCCGTGTGCCGTAAACCTTTATTTCACGGTCAAATCCGGGATGTGTTGCCGTGCTTGCGGTAATAACCCCAAGTGCTCCGCATTCAAATTCAAGTGCCGCGACTGCCGTATCCTCAACCTCAATATCGTGAGCTAGCGTACGCACCACACTTTGAATGCTTTTAACACTGCCTACAAGATGCTGTATAACGTCAACACCGTGTATTCCCTGATTCATAAGTGCTCCGCCGCCATCCATAGCCTTCGTCCCGCGCCAGCTGCCTCGGTAATAATCATCGCCTCTGTAATAGCACATATTAAGCTCTGCCAGAATAATCTTTCCAAGTCTTCCTGACTCTATAATTTCCTTTGCTCTCTTAATATCCGATGATGTTCGCATCTGTGATATTATCATAATTTTCGAGCCTGATTTCTCTGCCGCCAAAATTATTTCATCGCATCCGGAAACGGTTATTGCCATAGGCTTTTCAAGAACTACGTTCTTCCCTGCCATGAGAGCCTTGACTGCAAGAGGCGCATGCGTTCCGCTTGGCGTACATATACAAACGGCATCAATTTCATCTGAAGAAAGAAGCGCATCAAGATCTGAATAGAATTTAATTCCGTAATTTTGGGCAAATGTCTCGGCAGCCGCTGGCGCATAATCTGCACAACCGTAAAGCTCGGCGCCTTCAACCTCCGAAAGAGCCTTAGCATGCGTTTTAGCTATAACTCCGCATCCGTATATTGCAAATTTTAAATTACTCATTAATCTATACCTCAAAGAATCCGGGGTGCTGTTTTTTCACAAGAGCCGAGTAATACTCCGAAATTTCAAAAAGCCCGCCCGCATTCTCATAGAATTTTGAATCAAGTGTATAAATTGAAGCGTCGCTCTCTGTGCTTTCTCTTGTTACGTATCCCTTCATTTTTTCCCAGTTTTTATAATTCTGCGCACCGTTTGATTCCACAACACCAATCTTCAAACCCGAAAGAAGCGGAAGCCTTGCCGCAAAGTTTTTGTTCCACTCAACCATTATCGGATTTACCGTGAGGTCAGCGCAAAAGCATTCTACACCCGCCGAGTACGCAGCGTTTGCCATTTCGATAGTTACACTCGGAGTTTTTGCAATCGGCTTAAGTGTTATTGCCTTATACCCAAGCTCAATTCTCCTTTTTACATCGGCAAGGCTGTGCGCGCTCTCATCAGCGGCAAAGCAAATCGGAATATCTCCGATAAATATTTCGTTCTCCTCGGCGAACGGCTCTTCAAAAAGAACTGTTCTTTCGGCTATTCCGTGCTCCTCAAGGAAACGGACAAGCTCGCAAAGTCTTTCTTTTGTATCGTATCTGCCGTTTGCATCAAAATAATAAACTATTCTTCCGCTCTCGGTATAATCTGTCGCCATATCTTTTACGGCATTATGTATTTCAAGGGCGCGTCCTTTATCCCATTCAAGCATTTTTTGAAGGTCGCCGTCACCGTCGGGATCCGAGCCGAGTTTAATTTTGAAAATGCAGATTCCGTCTTCTGCCATTCTTAGCACGTCATCTACCGGAGTTCCGTAAGTAATTAGAGGAATATTAGCAAGCTTTTCGCATCTTCCCACGCCCTTATATATAAAATCAAAGCTGTCAGCGTGCGACAGTCTTGCAAAAAGATGCCACGCTGCCATATCCAGCGGAACAAGCGCATTGAGAACAAAGGTTTCGGTGACGTTCATTCCCGTTATTTGTTTTGCATATGCAAAGCAGGAATCAAAAACGTAATCGGTAATTTCTTTTGCAGAAGAAAATTCCCTCTCAACAATCATATTCAATGCATGCTCTGTGATACTGAACATAAGCGAGTTGCTTTTTTCTTCTCCGAACTTGACAAACACGGACCTGTCCGACCACAAAACGCTCTGCACCCCAAGACCCATTCCGACCTCTTTTCCGTCGGAAAGCATAACGACCGTCTGCCAAACTCCCGTCAGCTTATTTCCCTTGAATCCGAAAGCCGTCTTAAAAAGCTCGGGCTCGTAAGCCGAAGCTGCTTTTTCTATCTTTATCTTCATATCACTCACTGCTTTACGTAGAGCTTTTTTGCATTTGCCGCATATCCGCGCTCAAATTCATATCCGTCAAATGATATTTCCTCAAGAATCGGATCATCAAGAGAAATTTCCTTACCGCCCGAAAGTCTTGATGCTTTGCAGGCAAGAGCTGCCTTTATCGGAATCAGCATATCCTCCATTGATGCAAGACGGTTTTCCTTTCCCTCAAGATAGTCGCACACGTTATCAAGCATTGGAACGTAAAGTCTTGCTTTGTCCATAGTGAATGCAAAATCCGCACTCTCTCCTGCTCCATCGGTCAAAACCATTGTGTTGAAAAGAACAAATTTTTTGCCAAAATTGTGATAGCATGCGGTAGCTCCGCCCTCAAAAAAGAGCATGTAGCTGTCGCAAACCTCTTTATCCGATTTTGCCTGTCCGAGATATTTTGCGCTCCTCGGCTTATCCTGAATCATGGCGCATATTGTTTCAAGTCCGTGTATGGCATAGTTAAATTCGTCAACTCCCACACTTACGTCAACGTGCATTACCTTTGCTCCCGTCTCCTTGACGTATGCATGGATTTTCTCTACCTCATCGGTATAGCGAAGAGCCGAAGTTCCTATAATCTTTGCGCCCTCGTCGCAAAGCTTCTGCATTCTGCGCGCGTCCTTGAGATTGCCTACAAGAGGCTTGTCAATAAACACGGGCTTGCCCCTCTCGATAAACGGCATTGCATAATCAATATGCTTATCCCAGTTACACGCGTGAATCACACCGATATCAACCTCGTCTGCAAGCTCTTCGATGCTTTTGCATATTTTGAGTCCGAGTGACTCTGCGAATCCATTCACCTCGTCCTCGCCTCTGAATCCGTCGTTAAATACCGCAGTATATCTTCCGCGCTCACCGTTAAGGAGAACACCGGAGAATGTCTTTGGGTGTGATACGTCAATAGTTACCGCGCCAAATTTCAACATAATTAAATTCCTCTTTGCCTTTCTGTTCTGTATTCGTTAGGTGTCATATTTTCTTTTTCCTTAAAATATCTGCTGAAATAATGAATGCTTCCGAAGCCAACCTCACGAGATATATCGGTAATGCTCATATCCGTAGTCGCAAGAAGAACCTTTGCGCGCTCAACACGCATCCAGTTTACGTATTTCATGGGGGATATTCCCCATATTTCTTTAAATCTGACGGTTAGATAGGATTTTTCAAAATGAGCAAGACTTGCAAGATCATCAAGAGTTATCGACTCGGAAAGATGCTTTTCAATATAATCTATAACCTGAACAAACTCGACATCCCTATCCTCAGGCGAGCTTCTGCGGTGGGGCGTGTCAAAATAAACGCTGTGCGACTTGCTTTCGACCGCCTCTACGTCATGCTTTCTTAAAAGTCTTATAAGAAAGAGCTTAAGTGCGGAATTCGTCGCTTCATTACTGTAGGTTCTTTGCGAAAGACCCTCCTTGGCTACCTCTTTGAAAGAAAGCCTCAAGGAAAGATACTCGTCGATCTCGAACTCACTCGGAAGCTGGGAAAGGCTTTTTTCAAACGCCTCGCCTTCTACTGTGAACTTGACCTCAATCAGCCTTAAACTATCCATCGGCATAATGCCGTGCTCCTCCATGGGCTTGACAAGATACGCGCGCCCCGGAACTGCGGAATAATTATTGTTTCCAATCTGTATAGCTCCAACGCCCTTCTGGCAGTATATGAACTGATAATAGTTGTGAGTATGCATTGTGACCGGCAAGCTTATATGGTCCGACACAAATATTGTATAAACGTTCACAGCATCACCACCTTTTATAGTAGAATGATCAAAGCTTTTTATAGTAGGTTACACTTGAAAGGGCAGTCTCAAATCCCATTTTGGCATACGCCCGTCTTGCAGGTGCGTGGGCATCGTCAAGCCCCGTACCGACTCTGACAAGCTTACAGCCATTCTCCCTCAGCTTTGCAAAAACAGCATCGTAAAGTCTGCCTGCAATGCCGAGACCTTGAAAGCCCTTCTTAACGGCGTTATCCTTGAGTGCGCCAACCTCACCCTCTACGGCATAGGTAGCAAATCCGCATATTTGACCGTCAATCTCTGCAACGAAGGCTCTTCCGTCCATCACGACGTCGGCAACCTTATCGCCTTTTACCAAAAGAGGGTCTGTCGCATAAACGATACCGTAGAATTCCTCACCAAGCTGAGCACGATATCCGTCGTATATTCCCTGCCAGCACTCTTTTGCTATTTCGGAAACCGCATTTGCATCTGCCGGCTCTGCTATCCTTATAATAATATCGCTCATTTTTCGTCTCCTGTTACTACTTCAATTATAATATTAGCGCACCTCTAAGTCAATAACGCTATCATAAGTTCCAATAAATTTGCAAAACAAACGGTGTTTTTCTGTAAAAATAGATAAAACGAGGCTTACTCAAACGAAAAAGTGAGAAAGCCCCGTCGTTGATAAAATGCAATCCGAATCGATTTTAAAGCAGCGAGAAGCGACTTTGCGGCGCGTCTATGCCGTCGGCGTGTCCCGGCACGCGTATCGATTCAATCTTCAAGCGCCCGCTTTTTGCCAGAGTCTGAAGAATAGCGTAGGTCAGCGGCTCGGAATCTATACAATCGGATTCGGGAAAGCATTCCTTGATCGCGATATAGAACTGAGAATACTTTTTATCGCCCTCTTCGAGCATCTTATAAATTATTTCGTATGCCTTATAAGCTATTTCGGGATTTATTCTGCCGATATTGCACGGGTCGCACTTGTACGGAATAACCTCGTATCTATCCTTATAAACGCGCCCTGATGCCGAGCCGGGAAGCAAAACGGGATTGCCCGCATCATTAGGAAAGGCGAGTGCCGAGGTTGCCATATACGCCCCGTGTGAAGAAAAACCGACGAACATGGGCATATTTATTCTTGACCATGCGATAGAATCGGACTCGGCAAGAGTCAGAAGAAGTCCCGTAATCTCACTCGGTATCTCATGAAATGCCGCATCCATTGCCGACGGAGCGTCGCATCCCTTATCTAGATAATACTGTATATTCTGACACATAAGGTCGCTCATATGCACTGACGTGCCGTCTGACATCGTTGGATATCTCGTGCCCGGAATCCTGTCGCGCGAGAGCATCTCATATCCTGAAGATATAAGCTCCTCTGCTCTTTTGTCAAGTTTGTTTCTGTCCTTTGCAAAATACCCCTGAACTCCGTTTGCAACGTATGCAGTAACGATCTCTCCGCTTTTCTCGGAAATAAACGGGTGCGCCCATTCATCTCCCTCTCTGCCGCCGGAACGGCTGTGTATAATTCCTATCTTACCGGGAAGCTTAGCTGCATCAGTAAGCGCAACAAGACGGTCGGTATCGCCTACAATCTTCGCGTAGTATATTTTACCCTCGTGAATAGTTGCAATTCCGCTTGAGTATCCGCCTTCAAACCCCTCTTGCTTTTTAAGCATCTCAACGAGTATCGGAGCAGCATCCTTAATACCCACGTATCCTGCCATGTTACACATATGCTAAGAATCTCCTTGCAAAAGAATAAACCTGCCTTGCCGGCAGGTTTATTATAGCATACCAAGGAGAATATGTCAATCAAATTTGGGTGCTTTCTTATAGAAATTATCAGAACGGGTAACCGTTGCGGGCGGAGCGAAATCCAGCCTTTCTCCTGCTATTCCGAGTATATCCTCGGGGCGAATCCACTCTTTGCCCTGTATAGCACTCGTTTCCTCGTGAGTAAGATATCCCTTATAGGTCGTAAGACTTCTTCTGTAATATCCGTCCTTTACACAGCAACCTTTAACACCGTCGTTGAGAATAGACATTATCATCGGAAGCATCTCCGAAGCATATGCAAGCGAGGTAGAGTTAGCAACCGCACCCGGAATGTTTGATACACAATAGTGGACTACACCGTTAACAACATATCGGGGATTATCGTGATGTGTTTCATGGCTTGACTCGATTGCACCGGGGTCATCGTTTGAAATGTCAACGAGAACAGAGCCGGGCTCCATAAGCTTAAGCATTTCCTTGTCAATAAGGAAATCCTTACGCTCCTTGGGCCACTTAACACAGTTAAGAACCATATCGGTGTTCGGAAGAACGGAAGCGATAGCTTCCTTATTGCAGAGCATTGTGCTTATCTGACTGTTGTACTTTGAAAGAAGGTTTCTGAGAAGTGCGACGTTGATATCCATAACCGTGCAATTTGCACCGAGCGCGTGAAGCACCTCAAGAGCGCCCTGACCTACAACTCCGCAGCCGAGAATAAGAACGTTCATTCTGGGCGCGCCGGCAAAGCCGCCGACGTATTTTCCCTTACCGCCGTTTATCGTAAGCATGGATTCAAGTCCAAAAAGCGCACCCTGCTTTCCTGCCGCCTCGCAGTTGGGTGAACCGTATCTGTGAGCATCCTCAGCGGTAAAGGAAATACACTTGCTTTTAAGAAGAGCATCAACCTCTTCGGGATGGCCGGCAGGATGAATACAGCCGAGGAGAATCTGATTCTCTCTCATAAGAGGATATTCAACAGGTGTGAATTCCTTAACCTTAGCAACCATGTCACAGCCTCTGTACATCTCTTCCATGGTTTCAACTATTTTTGCACCCGCTTCTGCGTATTTTTCATCGGGGAATCCTGCCGCTTTTCCGCAGTCATGCTGAGCCCAGACCTCATGTCCTGCCTCAACTATGCTTCTCACCTCGCTCGGAGTTGAGATCACTCTGAACTCGCCCTCTTTTATGTCCTTAAGTATTCCGTAAATCATTTTCGATTACCTTTCAATATTTTAATGTTTATTACATTATCTCATAAATCTGATGCAGTTTCTTGCCATAAATAAGAGAGATTATGCCATTTTTTGATATTTGATTGAAAAAAGAATTATATGTGATATAATGAATTAACATTAAATTTAACTTAGAGGAGAATTTAAATGAAATATATAAACCAGCTTGAGCACCCCGATATACCGTATTATACAAACGTAAAGGAGGCTGAACCAAGGCTCAGAAGCGTTTCAAAATCAGGTTGCGGTCTTTGTTGCGTTTGCATGATGCTTGATATACTCACCGACAAAGTGCTTGATATCAGGGAATGTGTCAAAATATCAGAAGCCTGTGTTGCAAATCACAAAACCGGTACGGATATGAACGTGCTCGGTCCGGTCATTGCCGAAAAATTTGATATCGAATACTCAAAAACGTCTGATCTTGCCGAGGCAATAGCACATCTTCAAAACGGCGGTCAAATCATTGCTCACGTCGGAATTCCCGAAGGGCAAGAGATCGGCCTTTTTACCAAAGGCGGTCACTACATTTCGCTTATCTCAACCGACGGAAAGGAGTTTTGCATTCTTGACCCGTCGTACACGCCTGAAAAATTTACACTTCCCGAACGCGCGGGCAAAGTAGATTTTTCACGCGCGCCCTTCCTTTATTGCGACGTCAACACGGTTGACGCCGAAACCAAGCCCGGCCGTGTCAAATATCATCTTTTCAAAAGAAAAAATTAATTCCGCATAAATCGGCACGCAGCGTGCGATGATATAATTATTATGGAGCTTTTTTATGAATTTTATAACCGATTATAAGCTTGAAAACTTTATCATTGCTACTCGGTGGGAAAAGCTTCCCGAAGAGGTGCAGACCAGATTAAAGGGTTGCTTTATAGACCTTATGGGTGCGCTTGCGGTCGGAAGCAAAAGCGACCAATTCAAAGCGGGGCTTGCTCTTGCCGAAAAAATTTACGGCACGGGCGATATATCCGTAATAGGCACAGATAAAAAATTGAATTTCATGGGTGCATCATGCGCTATGGGTCACTCGTCCAATGCATACGATATAGACGACGGACATAATATGACGCGGGCGCATCCCGGAACCTCTTTTGTCGGTGCGCTCTTAGCCGCAGCTTATGAAAAAAACATATCGCGCAATGAATTCCTGTCAGCTATGCTGGCTGCATACGAGGCGTCGATCAGAAGCGGTGCGGCGATCATGGATTATTATAACTACGCGCACTCAAGCGGCACGTTCGGAGCGATAGGTGTTGCTGTCGGTGTCGGAAAGATCTACGGCTTCACAAAAGAAGAGTTGAACAACGCAATTTCGATAGCCGAATTCAACGCGCCGCTTGTGCCGGGAATCAGAAGCGTGGAATACCCCTCTATGAATAAAGACGGCGTACCGTTTGGCGTTATGACGGGAACTCTTGCGGTTATGGATGCCATGTGCGGCTTCGTCGGAAACAAAAATCTGTTGGAAGCAGATGAATATCGGCATTATCTTGATGATCTCGGCGAAAAATATCTGATCATGGATCTCTATTTCAAGCCATACCCCTGTTGCAGATGGGCTCACCCTGCCATAGACGCCTGCATTTCTCTGATGAAGGAGAACGGCATTAAGTGCGAAAATATAGCCCGTGTAACCATAAAGACCTTTAAACGTGCTACAATGCTGTCAAAGATCGAACCTAAAACGGCAGATGAAGCACAGTACAACATAGCCTATCCTGTGGCGGCATCTATCGTTTACGGCGATTTCGGAATTGACCGAATATTTGACGATGCGCTGAACGACGCAAAGACGCTTGATATGATGAAAAAGCTTTCATTTGAGGTTGATGAAAAGCTTGACGCACAATTCCCCGCGAAAAGAATATGCCGTGCGGAAATTACAACTCTCGACGGCAAGACGTATATCTCTGACGAATGCGAGCCTCGCGGCGAGGCACACGAGAACATTGGAATTGAATGGCTCGCGGACAAATTCCACCGCATAACTGCCCCCGTGTTAACAAAAGAGGGCAGAAACAGAGCGATCCGACTTATAAGCTCGGACGAAGACGTTTCTATAAGAACGCTTGTTGACGAGATAAATTCTCCTAAATTCAGAAAATAAACTGCTGCAAAAAAACGAAGCGCGAACAATGTGATACTCCCCTAAGAGCATTACACTGTTCGCGCCTTGTTTTTTTTATGAATTCTTCACCCGTTCAAGAAGCTCCCTTGAGCCCTCGACCATAATGTCGTCAGCTCCGATTCCAATATTGCTGGTAACAGCCTCATATCCGCCCTCTCTAAGCGCCTTGCTCGTTAAAAAGTACGTGCTTCTAACGTTGGTTATAGCGCATAGCATGGTATATTCAAAGGGCGAGGCATCAACAATACGGTTTCCAAGCTCGCAAAAAAGCTCACCCGGAGTTCCTATGAAGGCAAAATTTCCCAAAGATATTGCAAAAAAGCTATAATTAAAGAAATCCGGAGCGGTTTTCATTCTGACGATTCTCTTTGCATTTGCAAGAACGGTTACAAGAGCCATTCCTTCGTAAGGAAGCTCGTGATGACGCCCCTCTTCATGAAGCTTGACGATTCTTAATGCTTCATCATAGTTCGCATCGTCTTTATTTGCGGGAAGAGAAAGCTCCTTTTTGCCAAAGGTTATTTTGCTTATATCCACCTCTTCGGCAAGCATATATTTTCTGAGAACCGCAGCGGCAAGGACCTGAGCTATCTGAGTAGTTTTGTTAAGCGTTTCACCCTTGTTCTCATTATCTTCGATAAGAAATCTCTTTTCCGCTTCCGACGGATTGCGGTTTATCTGAGCTACGTCGCCCTCTGCGCCTTGAATAAATACACAATTCACGTTATCGATAGCTCTTTCAACTATGGCACAAAGTCTGCCGGGGTAATCAGCCGAGATTTTTCTTACGTGAGCGGAAGTTGCATGCAAACCAAAGTTTACAAAACAAATGTCATTTTTACCCTCGCGCTCAATTTTAAGAATTTTTACGGTTTCGTTCGGCTCGCCGAGAGCATGTGCTACGTCGGTGTTGTCGGGAATGGGACAGCAGGTTATCGGGTCGCCGCTACAGTTCCAATCCATTCCGGGATTCGTTACAACGCTTCCGTCCTTCATTATTTGCCTTCTTATATGCGCGATTCCCTCGGCTTTATCGGTAGCCGTGTAAAATTTTGCAGGTGTAGTATCTTCAAATGCAAGCCTTGCCGACTCGCATATTTTCTCTGTAAGGAACTCGCAATACTCAGCAACCTGAGCTATGATCTGCTCACTGTATTTGTTTGTTCTGGCATCATCTGTGTTGGCAAGCGGACCTGCATGAGTGTGAATGCAGGTGAGCATAATAGCATCTTTATCAACTCCGCACTCTTCGGATATACGTTTTCTGCATTCGTCGTTAACGGCAGTAGCCATATTGCACAAATCGATAGAAATTATAAGTGCCTTTCTTTCTCCGTCGTCAAATGCAACAGCTCTGACGTACAGGTCGTCAAGTACGCCGATGCAATGTTTAAGTTCCATAGTTCCCGCCATGACAGCGCCGATTTTAGGTGTAATTTCAACTCTTGAAAAACCGCATTTCATAATATATTCTCCAAATATGTAATCTTTATTTTGTTTCCTTTATCTCAAGAAGAAGCTCACGCGTGCCCTCTTGAATAATCTTGTCCGAGCCCAAACCGATATTGCTCGTCACAACCTCGTAACCGCCCGCGCGCTGAGCCGTGCTTCCCGGGAAGTACGTAGACATTACGTTTGATATTCCGCAGAGCATAAGATGCTCGTAAGGAGATGCCTCACGAATCATATTGCCAATCTCAGTAAAGACCTCACCCGGAATTCCAAGAAATGCAAAATCTCCGATTGCCATCGCAAAAAAATTGTACTTAAAAAAGTCGGGAGCTGACTTCATTCTTACTATTCTTTCGGCATTCGCAACGAAGGTTACAAGCTCCATTCCATCGTAAGGAAGCTCGTGATGACGCCCTTCTGCATGAAGCTTTGCTACTCTGAGCGCCTCTTCGTAGTTCTCGTCGTCCTTGTTTGCGGGAAGCGCAACTTCTTTTTTTCCATAAGATATCTTATTTGCCGCAACCTCTTCTGCGGTCATATAATTTTTTAACACTGACGCCGCAAGGACCTGACCTACCTGTCTTGCCTTATTTCTGGTTTCGCCAAAGTTTTGGTTATCCTCAGCAAGAAATCTTTTTTCTGCATCTGAAGGATTTCGGTTAATCTGAGCTACGTCTCCCTGCGCTGATTGAATAAACACACAGTTAACGTTGTCAATAGCGCGCTCTACGGTAGAGCATAAAAATCCGGGGAAATCCGCAGATATTTTTCTAAGATGCGTGCAGGTAGCGTGCAGAGCGAAGTTTACGAGGCAAACGTCCTCTCCGCCTTCTCTTTTAATCTTAAGTATTTTAACCGTTTCATTCGGTATAAAAAGAGGACTCTCAACGCCGGTGTTATCGGGAATGGGACAGCAGGTTATGGGGTCGCCGCTCGAGTTCCAGTCCATGCCGGGATTGGTGACCACACTTCCGTCCTTCATTCTAAAGGTTCTTACGTGCGCGATTCCTTCCGCTTTATCGGTAGCCGTGTAAAATTTTGCAGGAAGAAGTGAGTCAAACGCCCGTCTTGCTGCTTCGCAAATTCTATCAACAAGTATCGCGCAATAATCAAATACAAGCTTTTTATCTTCCTTTGAATAACTTTCAGCCATCGCATAGGATGCAAGAGGTCCTGAATGAGTGTGTGTGCAGGTGAGCATGATCGCATCTATATCAACTCCGCATTCGTGCGATATGCGCTCTCTTGCCCCGTCACATTCCTCCGTCCCCATATAGCACAAGTCGAGCGAGACTATTATTGACTTTTTCTCTCCGTCATCAAAGGATACGGCTCTTGCGTAAAGCTCGTCAAGCACCCCCTCTGCGTGCTTCAATTCGTAAGTGCCGCCCATAACGTCGCCAACATTCGGTGTTATACAAACCTTGGAAAAACCGCATTTCATGATAAATCTCCTTGCAAAATATTTTTCTTTTAACATTCTATCACACAAAGTTCGCAAGGTAAATGGAATTTTTAAATAAAAAACCCAAAAATCTAATGCTTTTGTTGTTTAATCTTATTGCTTTTGGATTTTTATCGCAACCGTCTGCGGAGGATAGCTCATCATAATCTGACCGTTGTAGGTTATAATTACGGTATCACCCGGCTTTATATCATCCTTAGCTATCTTTTTTCCTTTGGAATTCTCAAAAACGGTATCGTCCGAGATTATTATCCAATACACCCCCGACGTATATTCCGATTCAATTACTTCCACCTCTATTTTTTCGCTTACGGCTGTTACCTTCGTCTTCATTTGAAACAAATCCTTCAAACCGTTATCCTCACTCTTTCCGCATGCAAATAGCATAGGTAAAATCAAAATTAAAGCAACAAGGCTCAGTTTTTTCATACTGTCTACCACCTCTGTTATTATATTAATATTGTATCACTTTCCGACCTAATATGTCAATACAATATTTCGCCGTTGTGCTATTAAAAATACAATATAAAGATTGATTTTTATTGGCTGATATGGTAAAATACTAGTATAATTTTCGTTTAAGGAGACTTTACTTTGAACTGGGAAGTTTTTGTTTTAATTATTTATTTTATAGCAATGTTAGGCATCGGAATTCTATTTTTCTTCCGCTCAAAGAGCAGAACCGACAAGGATTATTTCCTTGGCGGAAAGAGTATGGGACCGTGGGTCAGCGCAATGAGCGCGCAGGCGTCGGACATGAGCGCATGGCTGCTTATGGGTCTGCCGGGAAGCATTTTGGCATTCGGTCTCGGTCAGGCATGGATAGGAATCGGTCTTGCTTTGGGTACTGCTCTTAACTGGATACTCGTCGCCCGCCGTCTTCGCCGCTTTTCAGAGGCGGCAGGTGATTCTATCACCCTTCCGCAATATCTTTCAAACAGATTTGCAACCAAGAGCCGCGTGCTTCAGGTTGCCTGTGCGGTTGTTTTTCTCGTTTTCTTCACGCTTTACGTTGCTTCGGCATTCGTGGCAGGAACCGATGTTTTCACCTCGCTTTTCAATATAAAGAGAAGCGTTGCAATGGTTATATTCGCATCAATTCTGATTCTTTACACATTTCTCGGCGGATATAAGGCTGTTTGTTGGACCGACTTTTTCCAGGGTATTTTGATGCTTGTAGCGGTACTTGCCGTTCCGATTATTATCGCAATCACAAAAGATCTTGACTACTCCGTTCTCGACAAAGAGGTAATTTCAAAAGACGGAACGGCTTATATCTTCGTTAAAAACTTGTTTGAAGCATCGCCTGCGGAAATTGCAAGCGGACTCGGTTGGGGACTCGGATACTTCGGTATGCCTCATATACTCGTCAGATTTATGGCATTCAAAAAACCCTCAATGGCAAAAAAAGCGGCAACCGTTGCAATCATATGGGTCGTTCTTGCCCTCGGAGCTGTAATTTTTATAGCTCTTTTCGGAAGAATTCTTATCGGAGAAGAGCTTCTTGCAAATGAAAAACAAAGCATGATATTCGTTGAGCTTTCAAGATTGCTCTTCCCTGCTGCAATCTCAGGCATTATTCTTTCGGCAATTATAGCAGCGTCAATGTCTACGGCTGACAGTCAGCTTCTCGTAGCATCGTCATCCTTCACCTCCGATATCTATAAACCGCTTATACGCAAAAACGCGTCCGATAACGAAATTCTTTGGGTTGGCCGCGGAGTAGTCATACTGATAGCAATCACCGCGTATTTTATCGCAAGCAGCGAGGGCGACGGAGCGCAGGCAATTATGAATCTCGTTGAAAACGCTTGGGCAGGCTTCGGTTCGTCATTTGGCTCCGTAATTCTTCTTTCGATCTTCTGGCGCAGATTCACCTATAAAGGAGCACTTGCCGGCGTTATCGTCGGAGCAGCCGTCAACGTTATTTGGCTTATTTTCCTCTCATCTTCCACCGGAATTTACGAGCTTATTCCCGGCTTCGCCGCAAGCATGATTGCGGCAGTTACCGTGACGTTACTCGACAAAAAACCTTCAAAGGAAATTACCGACATCTTTGATGCGGCAACCGCTCCCTGCGAAGAATAAAATTAAAATAAAAATCCCCCGGTCAAACCGGGGGTATTTCATTTTCGGGTAAAACCCTAAACGTTACTGGCAACGCACAAGTGCGTCTTTTATTGGCCTGTCAGCCATGCATTTGTTACCAAACCCCGCTCAAGCGGGACTAAAACCAAGCCTCCCTTGTGTAAAGGGAGGTGGCACGGCTTGCCGTGACGGAGGGATTGTAAAAAGCGATAATCTACACAAAACAATCCCTCAGTCAGCTTCGCTG